>NZ_JANIID010000054.1:0-32072 GCF_024519335.1 Streptomyces telluris | reverse complement strand
GACCCCGCAACGGGCGACCTCAAGGCGGTCACGGTCACCCCCGGCAACGAGACCGACATCCTCGTCCACGACGCCCACTCCGCCTCCCCCACCACCGCCTTCGCCCTCTCCCGCCTCGCCGACCCCGACACCCTCCACCGCACCCCCATCGGCATCTTCCGCAGCACCCGCCGCCCCGTCTACGACACCCAGATGGCCGACCAGCTCGAAGCGGCCGTCGAGCAGTACGGCAAGGGCGACCTCACCAGCCTCCTCTCGGGCAACGACACCTGGACGGTCGTCGGATAGCGCGAGAGGCCCCGGCGGGCGCTCCCATGAGCCGCCCGGCTCCATCCACCCCCGTTATGTAGCTAAGGTTCCGCCGATGGCATCACCCACCCCGTCATCACCCGCCGCGTCCCGGCCCGCTTCGCGCGGCCGGGCCGCCCTGGCCGTACTCCTGCTCGCGTCCACCCTCACCGTCATGGCGGGCACGATCCTCACCCCCGTCGTGGGAGTCATCCGGGGCGAGCTCGGGGTCAGCGGCACCAGTGCCGGTCTGATCCTCACCGCCCACGGCCTGTCCCTCGCGATCGCCAGCCCGCTCGTGGGCTGGACGATCGACCGCTGGGGGCTGAAGAAGCCCCTGGTGGCCGGGCTCCTGCTCTACGGCGTCGCGGGCGGCGCCGGGCTGGTCACCACCTCGTACACGGCGCTGATCATCAGCCGGTTCGCGTTCGGCGTGGGCGCGGCCGCGGTCTTCGCCGGGACGACGGTGGCCCTGCTGGCGCTCTACGAGGGGCCCGAGCGGGACCGCGTGGCGGGGTGGCGCTCGGTCGCCATCAGCGTCGGCGGGATCATCTGGCCGCTGCTCGGCGGCGCGCTCGGCGGGATCTCCTGGCACGGCCCCTTCGCGATCTACCTTCTGGGCATACCGGTCGGCATCGCGATGATGTTCACCCTGCCCAAGAGCCTGAACGCCAAGCGGCCCGGCGGCGGTGGCGGAACGTTCACTCTGCTGCGCTCCCACCCCCGTCTGCTGGGCCTGTACGCCCTGTCGCTCACAAGCTCGTTCCTGCTCTACGTCCTCGCCGTCTTCCTTCCCCAGCGGCTCTCGCAGCTCGGCGTCGAGACGCCGTTCCTGGTCGCGCTGTACACGACGAGCACCTCGGTCGCCGGCACCCTGGTCGGCCTGGCCTACGCGAAGATCAAGAAGAGCCTGGGCTACATCCGACTGCTGCGGGTCTCCGTCGTGCTGTGGGTGGCGGCCTTCCTGGTCGCCGGGACCGCGGGCAACGCGGTGCTGATCATCCTGGCCCCGGCCCTCTTCGGCCTCGGCATGGGCATGTCCGTGCCCGCGCTCGCCGTGATGATCGGCGAGACCGCGCCGCCCGCCCTGCGCGGCCAGGCCACGTCCCTGTCGGGAACGGCCAACTTCACCGGCCAGTTCGCCGCGCCCCTGGTGATCGGCCCAGCCGTCGGCGCGACGTCGATCGCCGCCGGCTTCCGCATCGCCGGCGGCATCGCCGTCCTGTCGTTCCTGCTGCTGTTCCTCCTGAAGGCCCCGGCCCCCGCCGCGGCTCCCTCCGCCGCGCCCAAGGAGCCGGCGGACGAGGAGGGCACGGCGGCGCGCTGACCGGCGCCCGGCGCCCCGCCCGGCGCCCCGCCCGGGGCCACGCCCCTCCGGCCCGTCCGCAACCCCATTTCCGCGGACGGGCCGAAGTCTGGCCGAAATCGACCGATTGCCGTATCGCGCCTGGTCACAGATTGATCAAAGGGTGAACTCTCCGCCGACAGAGCAAACTTTAGCCGGAAGCAGGCTTTTAGTTAGCGCTAAAGGTGGCATCCTCTTCTGTGGGAAGGCGTCCACGGGCGCCGCGATGTCTGTTCCTGGGGGTAGTTATGGCGTGGCGCGACAGGCACGATCAAGGAGGGACGGCCGATGCGGCCGGCTCCCGGCTGGCCCGCCACGCGACGGCATCCCTGGCGGGCCTTCTCGCCGAACGGGGCATGACGCGCAAGGACTTGGCGGACAGCATGGGCGTTTCCCCGGGCCGGGTCAGCCAAATCCTCTCCGGAGATGAAAATCTGACGATGCGTTCGCTGGCGGCCGTGGCCGCCGCGCTCGACGTGAAGATGGAGATCTCCTTCTCCGACGCGCCTTCGTCCGAACGCCAGGAGCGCGCTGCAGCACGCGCGTTGGCCAAGACCTACCACTGACTCAGCGCGCCGGCACCTCGGCGGCGGCCGCGTACAGGTGCTGCCGCCGCAGTGCGAGGATCTTCTTGTCGTCGCTGCGCTTGCCGTGGGCGTGCGCCAGCTCCAGGAGATACGCGCAGAAGTGCTCGGTCTCGCCGAACGCCCGCAGCATCCGCCCGGTCTCCTGGGGCGTCCGCTCGCGCTGCTCGTCCTTGCAGGCCTTCTCGATCTCGGTCTCCAGGGTGTCCGCCTGCTGCACCGCGGCCCGCACGTCCTCGTACCGGCCCTCGATCGCGGTCACCAGGCCGCTCCTGCCCTTGGGCGAGCGCCCGGGGACGTCCACGCGGGCCTTCAGGTGCCGCGCGACCCGGTCGGCGAAGACGTCGAGCTCCCAGCAGTTGTCGAAACCGCCGGTCATCCGGGCGCACCACTCGGCCCGGTCGGTCTGCAGGCGCAGCATCAAACTGTTGATCAGCAGCGAATGTCCCAGTGTGACAATCGCCATCACCGGGTGCTCGGCCTGCTCGGTCCTCTTCTTGGGCACCAGCCCCGCCCCCGCCACGACGCCGACCGCCGCCGGCGGCACGCTGGAGGCGTGCGGTAACAGCAGGCCGCTGGCCAGCGCGGCCATCGCGGAGGTCCACAGCACCACGGCGAGCGCCGAGGAGAACGACCTGACCGTCCCCAGCAGCCGCCCCTGACCGCGGAAGCGGTGGACGAGGCACACCCAGGTCACGGGCGCGCAGACGGCGGCGGGCAGGACCCACTCCGAAAGAACGGACGTCTGGTTACCAGTCACCCCGCGTCCCCCTCCGGATCACACAGCGCCCTGGTGCGACTACAGAATGATGTTCCCACTCCGGTCACTACGGCGCGCCACGTTCCGGCCAAGCTCTTCCGGTTTAAGCCGACGCAAAACGAGACAGACCCCTCAGAGTGACATGAGTCACTCTGAGGGGTCTGTCCTCACTGTGCGCGAGGGGGGAGTTGAACCCCCACGCCCTTTCGGGCACTGGAACCTGAATCCAGCGCGTCTGCCTATTCCGCCACCCGCGCATGGGTGTCGTCTTCTTGCTTCCGAAGCTTTCCCGGGGGGCTTGCCCTTCCGGTTCTGCGCCGTTCGCCTTCCGACATCGAGAACATTAGCACGCCTTCACGGGTGCCTTCACACTCGTTCTCCCGGGGCCGGGCCCGCGGGGGCCCGGCCGGCCGCCGGGACCGGTGGGGACCCCGCCGGTTGCGGGACACTGGCTCCCGGCCGCCTCTACGATCCCTATGAAGGGGACAGGAAGGGTCGTGCCGGGCAGGCCGGGGCGACACTCGTCACTCCTGGCCCCGAAGGGGAACCGGCCGTTTCCCCAACGCGTGGATACGATCAGTAAGCAGTATCAGGAACGACACCGAGCATCAGGAACGTCACTGAGGGAAGGAGGTGCCCCGTGGGAGTACTGAAGCGCTTCGAGCAGCGTCTCGAGGGTCTCGTGAACGGCACCTTCGCCAAGGTGTTCAAGTCCGAGGTGCAGCCGGTCGAGATCGCCGGGGCACTGCAGCGCGAGTGCGACAACAACGCCACCATCTGGAACCGTGACCGCACCGTCGTCCCGAACGACTTCATCGTGGAGCTGAGCACTCCGGACTTCGAGCGGCTCAGCCCGTACTCGGGGCAGCTCGGCGACGAGCTCTCCGGCATGGTCCGCGACTACGCCAAGCAGCAGCGGTACACCTTCATGGGGACCATCAAGGTCCACCTGGAGAAGGCGGACGACCTCGACACCGGGCTGTACCGGGTGCGCAGCCGCACCCTCGCCGCCAGCGAGTCGCAGGAGCACCAAGGCCAGCAGAGCGCACGCCCCGGTCCGGCGCGCCCGGGCGGGCCCGCCACGTCCGGTGCGGGCTATCCGGCACCGCCGTCCGGGCTGCCGCCCATGCCCGCCTCGCCGCCGCCCTCCGCGCCCCCGGGCCGGACCGCGCCGCGCGCGGGCGGCCAGGGTCCCGCGGCAGGCGTGCCCGGAGCCCAGACGCGGCGCTGGATCGAGATCAACGGCACCCGGCACCAGATCTCCCGACCCACCCTCGTGCTGGGCCGCAGCACCGAGGCGGACGTACGGATCGACGACCCCGGCGTCTCCCGCCGGCACTGCGAAATCCGGGTCGGCACCCCCGCGACCATTCAGGACCTGGGGTCGACCAACGGCATCGTGGTGGACGGACAGCACACCACTCGCGCTACGCTCCGCGACGGCTCACGGATCGTCGTGGGCAGCACCACCATCGTTTATCGGCAAGCCGAAGGGTGAAGCGGGGGCAATGTCAGAGCTGACCCTCACGGTCATGCGGTTGGGTTTCCTCGCCGTACTGTGGCTGTTCGTGATCGTGGCCGTTCAGGTCATCCGCAGTGATCTCTTCGGCACCCGGGTCACCCAGCGTGGCTCCCGCCGGGGCGGTCCCGAGCGGCAGCCGCAGCGTGCGCAGGCCCAGACCGCGCCCCCGCAGCAGCGACAGCAGCAGACGGGCGGGCGCCGGGCCGACCGGCGCGCGGACCGGGGCCGCCGCGGCGCCCCCACCAAGCTCGTGGTCTCCGAGGGCTCCCTCACGGGCACCACGGTCGCCCTCCAGGGCCAGACCATCTCGCTGGGACGCGCCCACGACTCCACGATCGTGCTGGACGACGACTACGCCTCCAGTCGGCATGCCAGGATCTACCCCGACCGCGACGGCCAGTGGATCGTCGAGGACCTGGGTTCGACCAACGGCACGTATCTCGACCGCACGCGGCTGACCACCCCGACCCCGATCCCGCTCGGCGCGCCGATCCGCATCGGCAAGACCGTCATCGAGCTGCGGAAGTAGTAGGACCATGACGACCGGAGGGTGGGCAGCGTGGCTGGGAAGGGGCTGTACCCGGAGCCGACGGGCGAGGTGCGCATGAGTCTGTCACTGCGCTTCGCCGCCGGATCGCACAAGGGCATGATCCGGGAGGGCAACGAGGACTCCGGTTACGCCGGCCCGCGCCTGCTCGCCATCGCCGACGGCATGGGCGGCCAGGCCGCGGGCGAGGTCGCCAGCTCCGAGGTGATCTCCACCCTCGTCCAGCTCGACGACGACGTCCCCGGCTCGGACATCCTGACCTCCCTCGGCACCGCCGTGCAGCGCGCCAACGACCAGCTGCGCGTGATGGTCGAGGAGGACCCCCAGCTGGAGGGCATGGGCACGACCCTGACCGCCCTGCTGTGGACCGGCCAGCGGCTCGGCCTCGTGCACGTCGGCGACTCCCGCGCGTACCTGCTGCGCGACGGCGTCCTCACCCAGATCACCCAGGACCACACCTGGGTGCAGCGGCTGGTGGACGAGGGCCGGATCACCGAGGAGGAGGCCACCACCCACCCGCAGCGCTCCCTGCTGATGCGCGCGCTGGGCAGTGGCGACCACGTCGAGCCCGACCTCTCGATCCGCGAGGTCCGCGCGGGCGACCGCTATCTGATCTGCTCCGACGGCCTGTCCGGCGTCGTCAGCCACCAGACGATGGAGGAGACCCTCGCCAGCTACCAGGGCCCTCACGAGACGGTCCAGGAGCTGATCCAGCTCGCCCTGCGCGGCGGCGGTCCCGACAACATCACCTGCATCGTCGCCGACGTCCTCGACGTCGACGGCGGCGACACCCTCGCCCAGCAGCTCAACGACACGCCGGTGATCGTCGGCGCGGTCGCCGAGAACCAGCTGCAGCTGGGCGTCGACGGCGCCATGCAGACCCCGGCCGGGCGGGCCGCCGAGCACGCCCGCGCCAACCGGCCCGCGCCGGTGCAGCAGCCCGGCGGCGCCTTCGGCCCGCCCGGCAGCGGCGACGGCGGCATGGGCGGCACGCCGGACGGCTCGTTCGGCGCCTTCATGGACGAGGACTTCGTCAAGGCGCCCGGGCGCGGCCAGTGGCTCAAGCGGTCGCTGATCCTCGCCGTCGTCCTCGGCGTCGTCGCGGGCGGCCTCTACGGCGGCTACAGCTGGACCCAGACGCAGTACTACGTGGGCGCCAAGGACAACAACCACGTGGCGGTCTACCAGGGCATCAACCAGGACCTGGCGTGGGTGAGCCTGAGCAAGCTCTACCGGGACCACCCCGAGATCGAACTCAAGTACCTGCCCGTCGACCAGCGCAGCCGCGTCGAGGACACCATCGCCCTCGACAGCCGCGAGAAGGCGGAGCAGAAGGCCAAGGACCTCGCCCTGCTCGCCGGCGCCTGCAAGAAGGAAGACGAGCGCCGCAAGGCCGAGCAGCAGCAGCGCGAGAAGGACAAGCAGAGCGGCGACCGGGCCGGCGGTGCCGTGGGCGACCTCCCGAAGGACCCCAAGGACCCGAAGACCGACGCCAAGCCGGGAGCCACCGGCCTCTCCGCCCAGGCAAGTCCGGTGCCCAGCCCGGTCCCCACCCTCACCGAGGAAGAGCAGAAGTTGGTCCCGCAGTGCAGCGCTCAGCAGTGAAGCCGTAGGGGGCCATCAACTCATGTCAGCCATGCCATCCATGCCATCCAGCGCCGGCAACACGACCGCGACGACCACGATCAGCACCGTGGGCCCGCCCAGCCGACGCAACACCGAGCTCGCCCTGCTCGCTTTCGCCGTCATCCTGCCGTGCTTCGCCTACGCCAACGTCGGCCTGGCGATGAACGGCGAGATGCCCTCCGGCATGCTCGGCTACGGGCTGGGCCTCGGCCTGCTCGGCGGCGTCGGCCACCTCGTGGTGCGCAAGTTCGCCAAGTACGCCGACCCGCTGCTGCTGCCGCTGGCCACCCTGCTCAACGGGCTCGGCCTCGTGATGATCTGGCGGCTGGACCAGTCGGAGCGCCTGGCGCGCCTGGCCAAGGCCCAGGGCTTCACCTTCCAGGCGTCGGCCCCGAACCAGCTGATGTTCTCGGCGATGGGCATCGCGCTCTTCGTCGGTGTGATCATCTTCCTGAAGGACCACCGCATCCTGCAGCGCTACACCTACATCTCGATGGTGGTCGCGCTGGTCCTGCTGGTCGCCCCGGTGTTCTTCCCCGGGAAGTTCGGCGCCAAGATCTGGATCACCGTGCCGGGCCTGGGCTCCATCCAGCCCGGTGAGTTCGCGAAGATCATCCTCGCGATCTTCTTCGCCGGCTACCTGATGGTGAAGCGCGACGCCCTGGCCCTGGCCAGCCGCCGCTTCATGGGCCTGTACCTGCCGCGCGGCCGCGACCTCGGCCCGATCCTCGCCGTCTGGGCGCTCAGCCTCGTCATCCTCGTCTTCGAGACCGACCTGGGCTCCTCGCTGCTGTTCTTCGGCATGTTCGTCGTCATGCTGTACGTCGCCACCGAGCGCACCAGCTGGATCGTCTTCGGTCTGCTGATGTCGGCGGGCGGCGCGGCCGTCGTAGGCTCCGTCGAGCCGCACGTCAAGGTCCGTGTGATGGCCTGGCTGCACCCCTTCGCGGTCTACGACAACCCGCGCCCATCCTGGGCCACCACCGAGCAGATCGCCCAGGCCATGTTCGCCTTCGGCTCCGGCGGCGTCTTCGGCACCGGCTGGGGCCAGGGCGCCTCCGACCTGATCCAGTTCGCCGCCAACTCCGACTTCATCTTCGCCTCCTTCGGCGAGGAGCTCGGCCTGGCCGGTGCCATGGGTCTGCTGCTGGTCTACGGCCTGATCGTCGAGCGCGGCATGCGCACGGCCCTCGCCGCCCGCGACCCCTTCGGCAAGCTGCTCGCCACCGGCCTCGCGGCCGCCTTCGGCATCCAGGTCTTCGTCGTGGCCGGCGGCGTCATGGGCCTCATCCCGCTGACCGGTATGACCATGCCGTTCCTCGCCCAGGGCGGTTCCTCCGTGATCGCCAACTGGGCGCTGATCGCCATCCTCATGAAGATCAGTGACACGGCGCGGCGCCCGGCCCCGGCCCCCGCCCCGTCCACAGACGCCGAGATGACCCAGGTGGTCCGCCCGTGAACAAGCCCGTACGCAGGATCGCGATCTTCTGCGGCCTCCTCGTTCTGGCCCTGCTGCTGCGGGACAACTGGCTGCAGTTCGTCCAGGCGGACGAGCTCAAGACGCACAAGAACAACCGCCGCGTCGACATCGCCCGCTACAGCCAGCCCCGCGGCAACATCATCGTGGACGGCCAGGCCATCACCGGCTCCGTGGAGACCGGCGGCGTGGACTTCAAGTACAAGCGGACGTACAACGACGGCCCCATGTGGGCGCCGGTCACCGGCCGCTCCTCGCAGGTCTACGGCGCCACCCAGCTGGAGAAGCTCTACGACAGCGTCCTCATCGGCGACGACGACCGCCTGTTCTTCAACCGCACCGTCGACATGATCACGGGCAAGGGGAAGAAGGGCGGTGACGTGATCACCACCCTGAGCAGCAAGGCCCAGAAGGCCGCCTTCGAGGGCCTGGGCGACAAGAAGGGCGCGGTCGCGGCCATCGACCCGCGGACCGGCAAGATCCTCGCCCTGGCGTCCACGCCGTCCTACGACCCGTCGAAGATCGCGGGCGCCAACGACGGCAAGGAATGGACGTCGCTGGACGGCGACAAGAACAAGCCCATGCTCAACCGGGCGCTGCGCGAGACCTACCCGCCGGGCTCGACCTTCAAGGTCGTCACGGCCGCCGCGGCCCTGGAGAACGGGCTGTACAAGGACGTCGACTCCAAGACCGACTCGCCGCTGCCGTGGACGCTGCCGGACACGGTGACGCCGCTGAAGAACGAGGGCGAGATCCCCTGCAAGGACGCCTCGCTGCGGGTGGCCATGCAGTGGTCCTGCAACACCGTCTTCGGCAAGGTCAGCGCCGACCTCGGCAACAAGAAGATGATGGAGCAGGCGCAGAAGTTCGGCTACAACAACGACAAGCTCGACACTCCCGTGCGCGCCGCCCAGAGCATCTACCCCAAGGACAACCGTCCGCAGAACGCCATGGACGGCATCGGTCAGGCCTCCAACCGCGCCACGCCGCTGCAGATGGCCATGGTGGCCGCCGCGGTCGCCAATGACGGCAAGCTCATGGAGCCGTACATGGTCGACAAGGTGCGCGCCCCCAACCTCAACGTGATCGAGACGCACCAGCCGAAGCAGATGTCCCAGCCGATGTCGCGGGACACCGCGCGGAAGCTGCAGTCCGTCATGGAGACGGTGGTCAACGACGGCACCGGCAAGAACGGCCGGATCTCCGGCGTCACGGTCGGCGGCAAGACCGGAACCGCTCAGCACGGCGTGGCCAACAGCGAGAACCCATACGCCTGGTTCATCTCCTACGCCAAGGGTGCCAACGGCTCGCCCGTCGCGGTCGCCGTCGTGATCGAGGGTTCGGACACGATGCGTGACGACATCGCCGGTGGCGCGCTCGCCGCGCCGATCGCGAAGAAGGTCATGGAGGCGGTGCTCAGCACCTCGAAGTAGGGCCGTTCACCTCCGCGTCCGGCGACGCGGGTGACGGTACCGGTCGTGTATCAGGTGGCCGTCGCGGCCGGAAGGGGCGCGAGGTGCCGGGTACCGTATGCCGGACAGCACACCGCCGGACGTAGTGAAGGTGCGGTCAGGAAAACGGAAGGGCTGGAGCTATGGAAGAGCCGCGTCGCCTCGGCGGCCGGTACGAGCTGGGCTCGGTGCTCGGCCGCGGTGGCATGGCCGAGGTCTACCTCGCCCACGACACCCGGCTCGGCCGCACCGTCGCCGTGAAGACGCTGCGGGTGGACCTCGCCCGCGACCCGTCCTTCCAGGCCCGGTTCCGCCGTGAGGCCCAGTCGGCCGCCTCGCTCAACCACCCGTCGATCGTCGCCGTCTACGACACCGGCGAGGACTACGTCGACGGCGTCTCGATCCCGTACATCGTCATGGAGTACGTGGACGGGTCGACGCTGCGCGAGCTGCTGCACTCCGGGCGGAAGCTGCTGCCCGAGCGGTCGCTGGAGATGACCATCGGCGTCCTGCAGGCGCTGGAGTACTCCCACCGGGCCGGCATCGTCCACCGCGACATCAAGCCGGCCAACGTCATGCTGACCCGCACCGGCCAGGTCAAGGTCATGGACTTCGGCATCGCCCGCGCGATGGGCGACTCCGGCATGACCATGACGCAGACCGCGGCCGTGATCGGCACCGCCCAGTACCTCTCCCCGGAGCAGGCCAAGGGCGAGCAGGTCGACGCGCGCTCGGACCTCTACTCGACCGGCTGCCTGCTCTACGAGCTGCTGGCCGTGCGCCCGCCGTTCATCGGCGACTCGCCCGTGGCCGTCGCCTACCAGCACGTCCGGGAAGAGCCGAACCCGCCGAGCGTCCACGACCCCGAGATCACGCCCGAGATGGACGCCATCGTCCTCAAGGCGCTGGCCAAGGACCCGGACTACCGCTACCAGTCAGCGGACGAGATGCGCGCCGACATCGAGGCGGCCCTGGAGGGCCAGCCCGTCGCCGCCACGGCCACCATGGGCGCCGTCGGCTACGGCGCGGACGCCCCGACGGCCATGCTCCGCCCCCAGGCACCGCCGCAGGGCCCGGGCCAGACCTCCATGCTGCCGCCCGTCCGCGACGACGACGGCGGGTACGGCGGCTACGACGACGGCAACGGCCGGCGGCGCGGCGGAGGCGGCGGCGGCAAGAAGAGCAACCTGTCGACGATCCTGCTGATCGTCGCGGGCGTGCTGGTGCTGGTCGGTGCGATCTTCATCGGCAAGTCGCTCTTCAGCGGCAGCGGCAACGCCTCCAAGGTGTCGGTGCCCAACCTCGTCGGGCAGTCGCTGAAGGACGCCCAGCAGCAGGGCGTCAACGGCGACTTCAAGGTCGTCGAGAACGGCAAGGAGACCTGCGAGCAGCCCAAGGGCAAGATCTGCAGCCAGGACCCGACGGGCGGCGGCAAGATCGACCGCGGCGGCGAGGTCAAGGTCAAGGTGTCCGAGGGCGCGGCCAAGGTCGAGGTCCCCGACGTCACCGAGAAGCAGCTGGAGAACGCCCGGCAGATCCTGGAGTCCAAGGGCTTCCAGGTCAGCACCAAGACCAAGGTGACCGACGGCGTCACCGCGGGCACGGTCCTCTCGCAGAACCCCAAGGGCGACACCAAGGCCGAGAAGGGCTCCGAGGTCACCCTGACCGTCGCGGAGTCCAAGCCGACCAAGACGGTGCCGTCCGTGGTGGGCCAGAACGTCGAGGCGGCGAAGAAGCAGCTGCAGGACAACGGCTTCAAGGTCACGGTGAACGAGGAGGACGCCCCCGGGCAGGCTCCGGGCACCGTCACCAAGCAGAGCCCCGACGGCAACACCCAGGCCGCCCAGGGCTCCACCGTCACCCTGACCGTGGCCAAGGGCTCGCAGAACGTCGCCGTCCCGGGCGTGCTGACGCACAAGCTCAAGGACGCCAAGAAGGAGATCGAGGGCGCGGGCCTGAAGGTCGGCAACATCATGGGCCCGCAGGACGACAACGCCGTCGTGCAGACCACGAACCCGATGCCCGGCACCCAGGTCGCCAAGGGTTCCCCGGTCGACGTGACGACCACGGCGGGCCTCCCGGGCGGTGACACGGGCACCCCCGGCACCCCCGGCGGTGACCAGGGCACCACCGGCGACACCGGCTTCATCGGAGGCGGCTTCATCGGCGGCCGCCGCCACTGACGCCTCAGCCCTCACCACGGCCCCGCCCCGGCTCACCCCGGGACGGGGCCGTTCTGCATGCCCCGACGCTTCAGACACGGCTGCCGTCGAGCGGAAGGCTGGCCCAGATCCGGGTCCCCTCGCTGGTCGACCCGGGCTTGCTGATGCCCCAGGTCCCCCCGGCACTCGTGCACGACGGCAGCGAGGAGCAGCAGGGTGCGCTTGCGGCATGCGGTGCAGTGGGCGGCCTGGCGGGGGTCGGAGTGGGCGTGGTGGGCGTCCCGCAGCGCGCCGTCGCACCACCGGTATGTCACCGTACGAGTCCTCCCCGTGGCCAGCGGCGCGTTTCCGGGCTCGGGGCAGACCCTGGTGTACGCCGAGGGGGCCGTACCGGAACTCGACACAGTGCAGGTCGACTGCACACACGGCCCGGAATTCCTCTATGGCGAGGCGCAGCTGCCCAAGTACCGTGATCAGTTGGACTGCATGGACCAGCTCGCCTTGGATCCCGAAGCGTCACGCCGGTTCATCCGCGATATCGCCAGCCAAATTTGAGGAACCCCTCAATGCCCGACATCACCTGGGAAGACCCGTACTGCGCCGAGGCCAGTGCCTGCTTCCGCATAGGCACCGACACCGCGGGGAACGCCTACATCGCCGTATCCGGCGCCGAGAGCCACTACGTCACCGATACCCGCGACGCCCTGCGCGCCCTGATCAACGACATCAAGGCTGGCAAAGCCGACCACCTCTTGTGAAAGGGCACCCAATGCCGGACATCACCTGGGAAGAGCTCCACTGCGGTGAGGGAAGCGCCTGCTTCCGCATAGGCACCGACACCGCCGGGAACGCCTACATCGCCGTCAGCGGCGCCGAGGACCACTACGTCATCGATACCCGCGACGCCCTGCGCGCGCTGATCCGCGACATCAAGGCCGGCAAAGCCGACCACCTCTTGTGAAAGAGCGCCCATGCCGGACATCGCCTGGGAAGGGCCCTACTGCGGTGAAGGAGCGAACTGCTTCCGCATAGGCACCGACACCGCGGGGAACGCCTACATCGCCGTCAGCGGGGCCGAGAACCACTACGTCACCGACACCCACGACGCCCTGCGCGCGCTGATCCGCGACATCAAGGCCGGCAAAGCCGACCACCTGCTCTGACGTGGGTCAACCGCGCAACTCGCGCGGCTTCGTGCGGGCCGCGTCGACCTTTTCCGTGCGTTCCAGTTCCGCCCAGACGATGTAGCGGTAGTCGGAGGTGTAGACCGGCGTGCAGGTCGTCAGGGTCAGGTAGCGGCCCGGCTTGGTGGCGCCGGACTCCTTCGGGACCGGGTCGAGGACCTGGACGTTGTACTTCGAGGTCTCCTTCAGCTCCGCGTAGACCTTGTAGACGTACCAGACGTCGCGCGTCTCGAAGACGACCCGGTCGCCGGTCCTCACCTTGTCGATGTTGTGGAACTTCGCGCCGTGCCCGTCCCGGTGGGCGGCGAGGGTGAAGTTGCCCTTGTCGTCCCAGGGCATGGCGGCCTTCACCGGGGAGCGATAGAAGCCGGCGACGCCTTCGTTGAGGACGTCGGTGGCGGTGCCGCTCTTGACGAGGACCTCGCCGTTCTTCATGGCGGGCACGTGCAGGAAGCCGATGCCGTCCTTGGTGTCGAGGGCGCCGGGACCGGACGGAGCCTTCGCCCAGCGGTCGCGCACCGCGTGGCCCTGGCGCTTGGCCTCGCGGTCGGCGAGGACGTTCGTCCACCACAGGGAGTAGACGACGAAGAGGGCCATGACCACGCCCGCCGTGATCAGCAGTTCGCCGATGACGCTCACGGCGACGGCGAGGCGCCCCCGTCCCCGGTCTGTCCGTGCCACAGACGTTCGTCCCCCGCTTCGCAGTTCTCCGCGCGTTTCCCGCGTGTCTCAGTTGACGAGCGCATCCGGCTTTCCCTTGCTCCGGGGCCGCTCGTCGACCATCTTGCCCCACACGATCAGGCGGTAGGTACTGGTGAACTCGGGGGTGCAGGTGGTGAGGGTGATGTAGCGGCCGGGGCCGCGGAAGCCGGAGCCGGCGGGGACAGGGGCGATGACCCCGACGTTCGCGGGTGGCGTCTGCTCCAGACGGGTCGTCATCTCATAGGTGTAGAAGGCGCTGCGCGTCTCCACCACGATCTTGTCGCCGGGCTTCAGGCGGTTGACGTAGCGGAACGGTTCGCCATGGGTGTTGCGGTGGCCCGCGAGGGCGAAGTTGCCCTTCTCGTCCCACGGCATCGCGGTCTTGAGGGGGCCTTCCCCGTAGTGGCCGACCATGCCGCGGTCGAGGATCTTCTGCTTGCCGACGCCCTCGGCGATGGGGGCCTTCACGTCCAGCGCGGGGATGTAGATGATCGCGAAGCCCTCGCCGGGCGAGAACGCCCCGGCGTCGCGGTCGGCGCCCTGCCCCTCCTCGTCCCAGCGGCTCTGCAGGTGGTGGGCGGCGCCGCCGGCCTGCTGCAGGGCGCGGACGTTCGTCCACCACAGCTGGTAGGCCACGAACAGCAGCATCACCAGGCCGGCGGTGATGAACAGCTCGCCCGTGAAACGGCACAGCAGCACGCCCAGGCTGCCCCTGCGCGCCCGCCGGGCCGCATGCCGCCGCGCGGCACGCCCCCCGGTCCGTACGGGCCGGGGGGCCGTCTGGGACGGCACCTCCACCCGGCGCAGCTCCATGGTCGCCCGGTCCTCGGGCGGCAGGGGCTGCGATACGACCCGCGGGGGCGTGGTCACGCCCCGGCCTTGCCCACCACCGGGGCCAGGCCCGCCGATCGCTCCACCGCCGTGGTGTCACCGCAGGCGACCAGCCAGTTGGCGAGCATCCGGTGGCCCCACTCGGTGAGCACGGACTCGGGGTGGAACTGCACCCCCTCGACCGGCAGGTCGCGGTGGCGCAGGCCCATCGCGATGCCCGACTCGGTCCAGGCGGTGATCTCCAGCTCGTCCGGCCAGCGCTCGCGCTCGACGGCCAGGGAGTGGTAGCGGGTGGCGGTGAAGGGCGAGGGGAGGCCCTGGAAGACGCCCGCGCCCTCGTGCGTCACCAGCGATGTCTTGCCGTGCAGCAGCTCGGGCGCCCGCCCGACCACGCCGCCGTACGCGACGGCCATGGACTGCATCCCCAGGCAGACCCCGAAGACGGGGATGCCGTGCTGCGCGCAGTGCCGCACCATGTCGATGCACACGCCGGCCTGTTCCGGGGCTCCCGGCCCGGGGGACAGCAGGACGCCGTCGAAGCCGTCCTGGGCGTGGCCGAGCTCGACCTCGTCATTGCGCCGCACCTCGCACTCGGCGCCTAGCTGGTAGAGGTACTGGACGAGGTTGAAGACGAAGCTGTCGTAGTTGTCCACGACGAGGATGCGCGCACTCACTGGTTGACCGCCATTCCGTTGTCGACCGTCACGTCGTTGAACGGCAGCAGCGGTTCCGCCCAGGGGAAGACGTACTGGAAGAGGGCGTAGACGACCGCCAGTACGAGAACCAGCGAGATCAGTGTCCGCACCCACGCGTTGCCCGGCAGATGCCGCCAGATCCAGCCGTACATGCCGTCCCCACTTGCCGATGACGTAGTCGAAATTGCAGCACCAGACTAAGGGGCGGGCGGGGCCCGAGGGGGTCAGCCGGACAAAGCCCCGGGTCGGCCCCGCGCCGCGGGCGAAGTCGCGTCGAGGCGGGCCCAGACGATCAGCCGGTGGCTGTGGCCCCACTCCGGTTCGCAGGTGGTGAGGGTCAGGTAGCGGCCGGGCCCGCGGAAGCCGGAGCCGGCGGGGACGGGGTCGATGACGCCGGTGTCGTCGGGCCGGGTGCGGTACGGGCGGCCGTCGACGCGGTACGTGAACCACGTCGTGCCGTCGCCCACCACCACGGCGTCGCCCGGGCGCAGCTCGTCGAGGTCCTTGAACGGGTCGCCGTAGGTGCGGCGGTGGCCGGCGACCGCGAAGTTGCCGGTCTCTCCGGGGCGCGCCGTCCGCTCGTAGTGGCCCAGGCCCTTCTTGAGGAGGCCGGTGCCCGTGCCTTCCAGGACGGGTTTGGCCCAGCCGGCGCCGAAGCGGGGGATGTACATGACGGCGAAGGCCTCGCCGGGGCGGGCGGGGGCGGTCCGCTGCCGCGCGGGCGCGGCCTGCCCCCCACCCGTGCCCTCATCCGTGCCCCCGCCCCCGCCCGTGCCCGTGCCCGGCGCGGGTTGCGGAAGGGACGGCGGCGGGGGCTGCGCGGAGGGCGCTGCGGGCTTGTCAGGCGCCCGGCCCGCCTCCCCGGGCCGCTCGGCGGGCTCTCCGGGCGGCTCTCCCGCCACGGGCGCCTCAGGGGCCCCGGCCGTGACCGCGGCGCCGCTCGACCAGCGGTCCTGGAGGCGGCTGAGCTCCCGGTCCATGGCGCTGTCGGCGCGCACGCCCGTCCAGTAGAGGACGTAGACGACGAAGAGGACGAGCAGGGTGCCGGTGGTGACGCACAGTTCGCTGAGGGTGCGGACGACGGTCCTGGGCCTCACCGCGGGCCCCCTCCCGGGTCGTGGCGTCACCCACCACAGGGGTCACGCCAGGGGCTTGGCGTAGTGGAGGTCCACTGTGCCCGAGTACCCGGGAAGAGTCACCGCGTCGTGCTGGTCGACTTTCCAGCCGAGCCCGTAGGCGTTCACGTACTGGAGGTAGTTCTGGATCGCGGGGGAGGAGTCGACCGCCTTGCGCAGCGCGCCGCGGTCGCCGACGGCCGTCACCTTGTACGGCGGGGAGTAGACGCGGCCCTGGAGGATCAGGGTGTTGCCGACGCAGCGGACGGCGCTGGTGGAGATCAGCCGCTGGTCCATGACCTGGATGCCCTTGGCGCCGCCCTTCCAGAGGGCGTTGACGACGGCCTGGAGGTCCTGCTGATGAATGACCAGGTCGTTGGGCTGCGGCTGCGGCACGCCGGGGATCCTGGCCGTGGCGTTGGGCGGGGCGTCGGTGAGCGTGACGGTCAGGCCGGGGCCGCTGATCGGCGTGGTGCCGGCGGCCGCCTCCAGGGCGGCCAGCTTCTTGTTCCGGGCGGCGGTGCCGCCGTCGCCGCGCCGGGCGAGGGCGTCCACCTGCTCGCGGGCGGCCGCGGCGCTCTCGTCCAGACCGGCGTTTTTGCGGCTGCGCTCCTGGATGAGGTCGGAGAGCCGGAGCATGGAGTCGTCGGTGCGGATGTTGGTTCCGTGGGCGGTGTTGAAGCTCATCCAGAAGATGAGTCCGGCCAGCGCGAAGACGGCCCCGGTCAGCAGCCGGACGGGCTTGAAGCGCCGGGACGGCCTGCTGGTGGAGTCCGCAGAATTACTCAACGTACCCTTATCCTCTCCGGCGCCACGGAAGCACTACGCTAACGGACGCCCGGGGAAAGGTGGCGTTCCCGCCGCTCGCCGCCTCGGACCAGCCCTTTGTACGTTTCCCTTGTTCCCAGCGCGGTCACGCAGCGCATCGACAGGAGAGTTCCTCGTGCCGAAGTCACGGATCCGCAAGAAGGACGACTTCACGCCGCCGCCGGCGAAGCAGCAGACCATCAAGCTCAGCAGTGGGCGGGGCTGGGTGGCGCCGCTGATGCTGGCGATGTTCCTGATCGGGCTGGCCTGGATCGTCATCTTCTATGTGACCAGCGGTGACATGCCCATCGAGTCCCTCCACAACTGGAACATTGTGGTCGGTTTCGGCTTTATCGCAGCGGGGTTCGTAGTCTCCACACAGTGGAAGTAGCAAGCCTTCCGGGGAGCCTTCCGAGGAGTTATCCACACCCTCGTCCACAGTGGGGAAAAACTCAGAAGATCTGTGGATAACTTCCCCGGGGTTGACGCCGGTGTGACTGGTCGGCGGCGCGGGGTACCCCGGGGCGCCCCCGCCCACCAGCGGAAACGCAGCTGTGTGCACGGACGGACACGTGTTCCCCACGCCGTGCACAAGATTCTGTACTCGCTGTGGACAACCCACCGCCCGGTCAGCCGGGAACACGGTGGGCCCGGCCCGGCGACCAGGGAGCTCAGCCCGGGAACACGGTGAGCGCGGGCAGCGTCGCCGTCCGCACGACCACCGCGGCGACGATCACCAGCAGCGTCAGGCCGCAGGTCAGCCCCTGCACCAGCGTCCGCTTCTCCTGGGGTGCGTGCACCATCCCGTAGGCCACGGCGGTGCCCACCACCAGGCCGCCGATGTGGGCCTCCCAGGCGATGTTGCTCCAGGTGAAGGTGAAGATCAGGTTGAGCACGAGCAGCGCCACGACCGGGCGCATGTCGTAGTTGAGCCGGCGCATCAGCACCGCCGTCGCGCCCAGCAGGCCGAAGATCGCCCCGGACGCGCCGAGCGAGGGCTGGCGGGGGTCGGCGACGACGAAGGTCAGCGCGGCGCCGCCCAGACCGGACAGCAGGTACAGCGCCAGATATCGGGCCCGGCCCAGCGCCGCCTCCAGCGGGGGACCGATCCACCACAGCGAGAGCATGTTGAAGGCGATGTGCATCGGCGCCTGGTGCAGGAACATCGACGTCAGCAGGCGGTACCACTGGCCTTCCGCGACGCCCTGGGCCTCGCCGCCGAGCACGGCGCGGCCGAACAGCTCCAGATCGTCGAGCAGGCTGTCGCCGGTGGCCATGACCGCGATCCACAGGGCGACGTTGAGCCCCAGGAGGACCTTGGTGACCAGCCGGGGGTCGGCCGTGTGGGTGCCGCCCGCGAGCGTGCGCGGGGCGGTGGCCCGCGGGGAGTGCCCGGTGCCGGAGCCGCCGGCGACGCAGGCCGGGCACTGGAACCCGACCGAGGCGCTCACCATGCACTCCGGGCAGATGGGCCGCTCGCAGCGGGTGCAGCGGATGCCCGTCTCCCGGTCGGGATGCCGGTAACAGCCGACGGCCTGGTCGTTCATGCGTTCCCCTTGCGCCTGTGGTGGGCGGGCCTGTCCGGGACGCGCGGCCCCGCCCGTCATACGGACGAGCGGGGCGCCGGGTTCCCTCGGGGCGTGACGAGGGAGAGGGAGTCCGTCGTCAGCGGGTCTCGATGACGACCGACTCGATGACCACGTCGTTCACCGGACGGTCGGTGCGCGGGTTGGTGTCGGTGGTGGCGATGGCGTCGACGACCTTCTTGCCGGCGTCGGTGGTGACCTCGCCGAAGATGGTGTGCTTGCCGGTCAGCCAGGTGGTGGGCGACACGGTGATGAAGAACTGCGAGCCGTTGGTGCCCGGGCCGGCGTTGGCCATGGCCAGCAGGTAGGGCTTGGTGAAGGCCAGGTCCGGGTGGAACTCGTCCGCGAACTTGTAGCCCGGGCCGCCGGTGCCGTTGCCCAGCGGGTCACCGCCCTGGATCATGAAGCCCTCGATGACGCGGTGGAAGACCGTGCCGTCGTACAGCTTGTCCGTGGACTTGACGCCCGTCTCCGGGTTGATCCACTCGCGCTCGCCCGTGGCGAGCTCGACGAAGTTCTTGACCGTCTTCGGGGCGTGGTCCGGCAGGAGCCGGATCTCGATGTCGCCCCGGTTGGTCTTCAGGGTGGCGTAAAGCTGCTCGGCCACGATCTACCTTCCATAGTCTTCACTGACGGCTACCGATCCTCGCACGGACGGGATCGCGGCGAGTAGCGGGCAAACGCCCGCGCGCCGCGCCGAACCGTGGCATGGTCGAGCCGGGTCCCCACCCCGCTCCGTCCCCCGATGACCCGGATGCCCGCCCGCACGTGCCGGACCGCCCGTCCCCAGGCATGATTTTTCACTGGGTGGAAAGGCGACAAAACATACGCCACCGAGGAGGAGGTTCTCGTGACCCGCAAGGACAGCGTGCGCGCCGCGACCAGCACGGCGAAGGACAGCGTCCGGCACGCCGCGGAAGTGGTGGCGCCCTATGCCGGCACCGCGAAGGACGCCGCCGTGCACTATGCGCACGAGGCCCGGACCCGGCTGGCGCCCAAGGTCGCGGAAGCCGCGCACCAGGCCGCGCACCAGGCCCGCTGCCAGTACGACGCACATCTGCACCCGCGGATCGAGCAGGCGCGCGACGCCCTGCCCCCGAAGATCGACCAGGCCGCCGTGCGGGCCCGCACGGCCGTCGAGCCGGTCCGGGACGAGGCCGTCGCCCGCAGCGCCGCCGCCTTCGCCGCGCTGCGCGGACAGGTCAGCCCCCAGGAGATCGAGAAGCTGGTCGCCCGGCGGGACCGGCGGTGCCGGGCGGGGCGGGCGTTCCGGCGCCTCGCCGTGGTCGCCGTGATCGCCGGCGGTGCGTACGCCGCCTGGAAGTGGTGGGACCGGCAGGCCAACCCGGACTGGCTGGTCGAGCCGCCCGAGGCCACCGAGGTGCGCGACCGCCCGCCGCTGAGCTCGGTGGACGGCACGGGCCCCGCGGCCTCCTCCTCACCGCTCGACCCCGAGGTCCAGGCCAAGCAGGCCGAGGCCGAGTCCTCCTCCGACAACGGTGGGGCGGACGACCGGCCGTTCTGACGACCGGCCGTTCCGACGGCGGCCGTTCCGACGGCGGCCGGCCGACAGACCGGCACCGGCACCGGCACCGGCACCGGCACCGGCACCGGCACCGGCACCGGCAGACCGTAAATGCACCGAGGCCCCCGGGCCGCGCTTTCCGCGCGGCCCGGGGGCCTCGTCGTTTTCCGGGCCCGGGGTTATCCGGAAAAGAGCGCCCGCAAACAAGTTGTCGTGTGCAATAGATTACAGGTAATTCTTTGGAAAAGCGCCCGGTGATTGGGGTTGATTTAACCGGATTGCCCGCCCGTTCTCACATCTAAGCTGCGAAGACCGGCCCTGCTGACTCCCGAGTTCTCCTGTTTCTCCACTCTCCGCCCTTTTGCGGCACACATAAACAGAGAGGTGCTGACATGGACACATTGGTCAAAGAACGCACAGCCGCCGGCCCCGGGTCGATAGAGCTGACATCCGCCGAGCTGGTCACCTACCGGCACATCGCCCGGCAGGGTCTCGTACGCATCGACGAGCTGATGTCCGGCGCCCACGGCGACGTCAGCGTTCCGGCCGTGGACAAGCTCATCGCCACCGGCCTGGTGCGGCGGCTGGGAGCCGACTGCCTGGCCGCCGTCGACCCCGCCCGCGTGTCGGACCGGCTCCTCGGGCAGTGGGAAGAGCGGGTGGAGAACGCCCGGCTGGGCCTGCAGTGGATGCGCGGGCAGATGGCCGAGCTCGGTCTCATCTACGCCACCCAGCAGCAGGCGCTGCAGGGCCCCCACCTGGAGCGCATCGAATCGCACGAGGAGGTGGTCCGGGCCCTTGAGCGGTACGCCGACGACTGCCGCGAGGAGGTCCTGTCCGCCCGGC
Source organism: Streptomyces telluris (assembly GCF_024519335.1). Classification (NCBI taxonomy): domain Bacteria; kingdom Bacillati; phylum Actinomycetota; class Actinomycetes; order Kitasatosporales; family Streptomycetaceae; genus Streptomyces; species Streptomyces telluris. The sequence continues at coordinate 11,019 of NZ_JANIID010000054.1, read as the reverse complement.
CGGGCGGCGCCCACCCCGACGCGGAGCTGATCGAGGCCCGCTACCGCTACCAGCAGCTGCTCGGACGCGGCGTGCAGTTGCGCGCCCTCTACCAGTACTCCGCGCGCTTCCACCCGCCGACGGTGCGGCACACGGAGGAGGCCATCGGCGCGGGCGTCGAGGTCAGGACGGTCACCGGGGACCTGGCCCGCTTCGTCATCTTCGACCGCGAGGTGCTCGTCGTACCGCTGCGCAGCAGCCCGGGCGGAGCGCTCGTGGTCCGGGACGCCGACCTCATCGCCTTCGCCGCCGAGATGTTCAACGCGGCCTGGTCGACCGGGGAACCCATCGACAAACCGCGCGAGAGGACGTTCGTCCAGGACCTGGCGAACCAGACGAAGCGCTCCATCCTCCAGCACCTGATCGACGGCGCGGACGACCGGACGACCGCGCGCGCCCTGGGCATCTCGGTGCGCACCTGTCAGCGCCACGTCTCCGACATCATGCAGCAGCTCGGCGCCTCCAGCCGGCTCCAACTGGGCTTCCTCCTACGGGAGCAGGAGCTGCTGAGCGGACGAAGTCCGGTCTCCACCATGTGAACGACGCGACACCGACGACCCGACACCGACGACCGGACATCAACGATCGGACGCCGACGACCCGGCACCGACGACCGGAAGCCGCGGAACGGTCCCGGCCGCGCGGAGGTCCGCACGGCCGGGACCACCGGGCCCTCCGCCGGGCCCGGGGTTCCTCACACCGACTCCGGCACCTGCGGCCCCGGGGCCGGTACGGCGGCGCCCGCCGGCTCCGTCCGCTCGCGGCACAGGGCGACGAGGACGGCTCCGGCGATCGCCAGGCAGCCGGAGACGACCGCGGCCCAGCTCATGCCGGTGCTCATCTCGTGGGCGGCTCCCCCGCCGCGCGGGGCGAGCGCCAGGATCGCGGCGACCAGCGCGACGCCCAGGGAGGAACCCAGGTAGCGCGAGGCGTTGTTCGCCGCGGAGCCGACCGCCACGCGGTGGGCGGGCACGCTCCGTACGGCCAGCCCGGCGAGTGCCGCGTTGACCACGCCGCTGCCGAGGCCCGCCAGCACGAGGCCGGGCACGAACCGCCACCACGAGGAGTCCTCGCCGATGCCGGCCAGGGCGAGCTCGCCGATCCCGCACAGGGCCAGGCCCGCGGCGACCTGCTGGCGGTCGCCGACGCGGGCGACGAACCGGCGGGCCTGCGGCGCGGCCACGAAGGACAGGCCGGACCAGAACGCGAGCAGGCCGGCGCTGCCCAGGGGGCTGAGCCCCTGCATGCTCTGCGCCGCGGTCGGCACGTACGTCATCAGTCCGATCACGCCCATGCCGGTCACCAGCGCGCCGACGACCGAGGCGACGAACGCGGGGCGCTTGAAGAAGGCCGGCTCCAGCATGGGCTCCGCGACGCGCTTCTCGATCAGCACGAAGCCGGCCAGCAGGACGACCGCGGCGACCAGGAAGACCAGGACGTGGGGCCGGCCCCAGCCGCCCCGGCCCTCGGTGAGCCCCGCGATCAGCAGCGTGATGCCCGCGCCGAGGGTGAGCGCCCCGGCGAGGTCGAAGGCGCGCTTGTGCGCGCTGCGGGACTCCTCCAGCGAGCGGGCGGCCCAGAGCATGACCAGCGCGGCCAGCACCGCGAGGACCCAGTACGTGACCCGCCAGTCGGTGGCCCGGCCCAGCAGCGCGGAGAACACCGGGCCGATGGCGATGCCGCCGCCCACCATCGCTCCCCACAGGCCGGTGGCCCGGGCCCGCTCGGGTCCGGGGGCGAAGGCGTGGGCGAGGAGGCCGAGGCTGGAGGCAAGGAGCGCGGCGCTGGCCGCGCCCTGGACGATGCGGCCGAGGACGAACACCGGCGTGACGGGCGCGACGGCGCACACCACGGTGGAGACCACCAGCAGCGCCCCGCCGGTCACGAACATCCGCTTGCGGCCGTAGTCGTCGGCGAGGGTCCCCGCCACCATCAGGCACGCCGCGAGGCCGACGCTGATGCTGCCCAGGATCCAGGTCTGCCCCGAGGGCCCGGAGCCGAGCGCCGCTCTGACGGTCTGCACGGTCGACACGGGGGCGGTGAAGTTGATGAGCACGAGCAGGGTGGCCACGCACGAGATCGCGAGAGTCGAACGGGCGGAGGACCGGCGCTCGACCGGTTCGGTCGTCACTACTACCCCCAGGAGATCGGTGGAGTTCAGTCATTGAACCACATAGTTCAGTGACTGCACCGCTAGACTTTCGTCATGGCATTGGGACGTGGCTACGCAGACCAGGACTGTTCGCTGGCCCGGGCACTCGAAGTGGTCGGGGAACGGTGGACGCTCCTGGTGCTCCGCGACTGCTTCTACGGAGTGCGGCGCTTCGGCGACTTCCACGCCCACCTCGGCATCCCGCGCGCCGTGCTCGCCGACCGCCTCAAGGCCCTCGCGGCGGTGGGCGTCGTCGAGCGCCGCCCCCACACCACGGGCGTCGAGGTCGACTACGTCCTCACCGACCGCGGGCTCGACCTCTGGCCGATCGTGTTCTCCCTGGCACAGTGGGGCGAGCGCTGGCTCGCCCCGGAGGGCTCGCGCCGGCTCTTCAGCCACGCCGCGTGCGGCACGGACATCGGCTCCGGCGGCGCGTGTCCCGCGTGCGGCACCGTCCCCCCGCCCGCCGACCTCCTCATCCGCCAAGGCCCCGGCGCCGACGCGACGTTGCGCGACGACCGGGTCAGCACGGCCCTGCGCCGCGGCCCCCACCGCCTCCTGACCGACTTGTTCCCGGCCCCGGCGCACACGGCCCCGTCCGGCTCCTGAACAGGGCGGTCGTCCGGCTCCTGAACAGGGCGGTCGTCCGGTTCCCGGGCCGGTCCGGCCACCCGGCCGGGCGATACATGTCCCATGCACCCGTCTTGTGACTCTCCTGTTTACGACAGTCGCAATCACGACGCCCCCGGAAGCTGTCGCAGCGGAACGGCCCGCTGGCAGGGTCTCTCCCAGGGAGCGCTCCGGCAGCTCCCCGCAGGGACGTGCCGTCCCGCAGAGGCGCGGCGGCAGTTCACGTAATTCATGGGGGAATGACGCATGCCTGGATCCGAGTGGGCGGCCGGCGACGCGCTGCGACGCGAGGTCCTGGGAAACACCTATGTCGACGGCGTGTCCGACACGTGGGCGGGAGCGGCCGAGCTGCAGGACCTGGTCGTACGCCTCGCCTGGGGGACCGTCTGGCAACGGCCCGCGTTCGACCGGAAGTTCCGGAGCCTGCTCACCGTCGCCATCCTCACGGCGATGAACCGCAAGCACGAGCTGGAGCTCCACATCGGCGGCGCGCTGCGCAACGGGTGCACGGTCGACGAACTCGTCGAGGTCGCCCTCCAGTGCGCCGTGTACTGCGGGTTTCCCGCCGCGATCGACACCGTGCGGTCGATCAAGCAGATCAGCGACGCGATGTCCTGACCAGCGGACCTGGCAAAGCCGCCCCTGACTGGGAAGACCTCAACGGAGTCCCACTGTGAAACCTAGGGCAGTGCACACGGTCACGGTTGGCATAGTCGGCGTGGGCCCTCGCGGATTGTCCGTCCTGGAGCGCATCGTCGAGAACGCGCGTGACCGTACCGGCGATTCTCTTGTCATCCATCTCTTCGAACCCAGGAACTTCGGTTCCGGTGACGTCTGGCGGACCGATCAGTCCCCCGACCTCATCATGAACATCGTCGCCTCCCAGATCACCGCCTTCGCGGACGACACCGTGAAGATGTCCGGGCCGGTCCGCAAGGGCCCGAGCCTGTACGAGTGGTCGACGCGGCTGGCGGCGGGAGACATCCCCGGGGACCACCCCGAGGCCGTCCTGGCCGAGGCCCGGGAGGTCCACGAGAACAGTTACTGCCGCAGGTCCTTCTACGGGCACTACCTCGAATGGGCCTACGGCGAGATCCTGCGCAACCGCCCGGACACCATCGCCGTCCACGAGCACCGGGGAAAGGTCGTCTCGGTGACCGACACCGAGACCGGCGGCCAGCTCGTGACCACGGACACCGGGCAGTCGGCCGAGGTCGGCCAGCTCGTGCTGGCCACGGGCCACGGGGCGGTGCACCCGTCCGCCGACGAGGAGACCCTGCGGGGCTTCGCCGCGGCGACGGGCGGCCTCTTCCTCCCGCCCGCCAACCCCGCCGACGCCGACCTGAGCGGCATCGCCCCCGGTCAGCAGGTACTCGTCCGCGGCCTCGGACTGTCCTTCTTCGACTACATGTCCCTGCTCACCCAGGGCCGCGGCGGCACGTACGCGCGGACCGGCGACGGGCTGGTGTACCGGCCCTCCGGCCGCGAGCCGCACATCGTCTGCGGCTCCCGCCGGGGCGTGCCTCTGCACGGCAGGGCGGACAACGAGAAGGGCGACCTGCGCTACGAGCCGAAGGTCCTCACCGAGGAGCACATCGACAAGCTGCGCTCGAACGCCGGGCCGTCCGGGGCCCTCGACTTCCGGCGCGACTGCTGGCCGCTGATCGCCAAGGAAGTCGAGACCGTCTACTACCGGCGCCTGGTGGCGATCAGGGAGTCGGAGGAGGTCGCGGACGAATTCGGCGCGCTCTACAGCCTGCTCCCCTGGTCCTGCGACTCCGAGCGCACCGTCCTGCGCAAGTTCGACGTCCCGGAGGAGCAGTACTGGGACTGGGCCCGGGTGGCCCGGCCGTGGACCGACGGCGACGTCGCGTCCTCCCGCGCCTGGACCGGCTTCCTGCGGTCCTACCTGATGGACGACATCGCCGAGGCGCGCAGGGGAAACCTCAGCAGCCCCGTGAAGACCGCCCTGGACGTCCTGCGCGACATCCGCAACGAGATGCGCTACGTGATGAACAACGGCGGCATCGAGGGGCGTTCGTACCAGGACGACGTCGAGGGCTGGTTCAACTCCCTGCACGCGTTCCTCTCCCTCGGCCCGCCCTGGAGCCGGATCGAGGAGCTCGTGGCGCTGATGGACGCCGGCGTGGTCGAGGTCGCCGGTCCCGGCTTCACCGTGGACCGCGACCACGAGCGCGGCGTCTTCACCGGCCGCTCGGCCGTCCCCGGTGACGTCCGCACGGGCACCGTCCTCATCGACGCCCGGCTGCCGAAGGTGGACCTCGCCCGGACGAACAACTCGATCCTCGTCCACCTCAAGAAGCACCAGCAGGTGAAGCACTTCACGGTGCAGACCGCATCGGCCGGCGAGTACATCACCGGCGGCGTGGCCGTCACCGAGCGGCCCTTCCGCGTCATCCGGAGCGACGGGTCGGTCCACCCGCGGCGCTACGTGTTCGGCGTGCCGACGGAAGGGGCGAACTGGGTCACCGAGACCGGCATCCGCCCCAACGTCAACTCCATCACCGTGGGCGACAGCGACTCCATCGCACGGGCCGTGCTCGGCCTTTCCTGAGGACACCTGACACAAGCCCGACACCAGAAAGAAGTCATCATGAGTCCGCATTCCGTCGCGGAACTGGACCCCGTGGACATCCTCGCGGTCGACGACGAGCTCGGCGAGACCGAGCGGGACATCAGGGACACCGTGCGGGCCTTCGCCCGGACCGAGCTGGCCCCCCACGTCGCCGAATGGTTCGAGGCCGACACCATGCCGCGCGAGGTCGTCAAACACCTCGGCGCCCTGGGGCTGCTCGGCATGCACCTCGACGGCTACGGCTGCGCGGGCACCGGCGCCACGGCGTACGGGGTGGCCTGCCGGGAGCTGGAGGCCGTCGACTCGGGGCTGCGCTCCTTCGTCTCCACCCAGGGCTCGCTGGCCATGTACGCCCTCCACCGCTGGGGCTCGGAGGAGCAGAAGCAGCGGTGGCTGCCGGCCATGGCCGCGGGCGAGGCCGTCGGCTGCTTCGGCCTGACGGAGCCGGACGCCGGCTCGGACCCGAGCGCCATGCGCACCCGCGCCCGCCGCGACGGCGACGACTGGGTGCTCGACGGCTCAAAGATGTGGATCACCAACAGCCCGTTCGCCGACGTGGCCGTGGTGTGGGCGCAGACCGACCCCGAGCGGGGCGCGAAGGGCATCCGCGGCTTCGTCGTCCCGGCCGGCACGCCCGGCTTCACCGTCAACAAGATCACCCGCAAGCTGTCGCTGCGCGTCTCGGTGACCGGCGAACTCGTCCTCGACGGCGTGCGTCTGCCCGCCGACGCCGTCCTGCCGGGCGCTGCGGGCCTCTCCGGGCCGCTGAGCTGTCTGGGCGAGGCCCGCTTCGGGATCGTCTGGGGCGCGGTGGGCGCCGCCCGCGCCTGCTACGAGACGGCCCTGGAGTACGCGGGACAGCGCGAGCAGTTCGGCCGTCCCCTGGCCGGTTTCCAGCTCACCCAGCGGAAGCTGTCGGAGATGGCCGTACAGGTCGCCCAGGCGTCCCTGCTGGCCGCCCGGCTCGGCCGGCTCAAGGACGCCGGCCGCCTGGACCCCGCGCAGATCAGCGTGGGCAAGCTCGCCAACGTGCGCGCGGCCCTCGACGTCGCCCGCAGCGCTCGGACGATCCTGGGCGGCAACGGGATCACCCTGGAGTACCCGGTCTTCCGGCACATGGTGAACCTGGAGACGGTGCTCACCTACGAGGGCACCGAGGAGATGCACCTGCTCTCCATCGGCAAGGCGGTGACCGGTGTCCAGGCCTTCCGCTGACACGCCGCCGCACGAGAGCGCCTTCGTCGCGGCGGCCGGGCTGGTCGTCACCGAAGTGAGCCCCACCCGCGTCCGCGGCCACATCGAGCTCGGACCGGACCACCACACCCCGTGGGGCATCGTCAACGGCGGCGTCTACACCACCGCCGTCGAGAGCGCGGCCTCCCACGGGGCGTCGGCGGCCGCCGGCCCCGGCCGGCACGCCGTGGCCGTGCACGTCTCCACCGACCTGCTGCGCTCGCGGACCGAAGGCCGGGCCGAGGTCGTCGCCGAGGCCGTGCACCAGGGCCGTACGCAGCAGATCTGGGTCGTCACCGTCTCCGACGGACAGCCCCTCGCCCGCGGCCAGGTGCGGCTGCAGAACACCGGCACCGGCACCGGCACGGGACAGGAGCAGTCATGACCGCATTCCCCGCCCTGGGCCTCGACACCGCGAGCCGCTTCCTCGTGGCGCTGGGCCTGGAGTTCGACGAGGTCGCGGGCGACGGCGTCCGCGGCCGCATCGCACTCGGCCCGCAGCACCACAACCCGTGGGGCGTCGTGCACGGCGGCATCCACAGCACCGTCGTCGAACGGGCGGCCAGCGTCGGCGCCTCGAAGGCCGTTGCGGACCGCGGCCTCTTCGCCGTGGGCGTGCACAACGCCACGGACGTGTTCGTCACGACGACCGGCGGCCCCGCCCTCGTCACCGCACGCCCGGTGTTCCAGGGCGACCTCCAGCAGGTGTGGTCCGTGGAGATCACGGCCGGCGGCGGCACCGGCCCCCTCCTGGCCCGCGGACAACTGCGGCTGCAGAACGTCCCGAAGCGGGCCTCGTAGACGGCCCGCCCCTTTAAAAGACGCGCCTCTTTAAAAGAGAAGCACCCCTGTACCCCGAAAGGCCATGCAATGACTGCGTCACCGTCCCGCAAGGTTCTGGACCTGATGATCGGCTACTGGGCCTCGCAGAGTGTCTACGTGGCCACCAAGCTGGGCCTCCCCGAGCACATCGAGAACGGCCTCACCACCAGCCGCGAGCTCGCCGAGGCCACCGGCTCCCACGAGCGCTCGCTGTTCCAACTCATGCGCTTCCTCACCGGCCTCGGCATCCTGCAGGGCGACGACGAGACCGGCTTCTCGCTCACCCCGGCCGGAGAGCTCCTCAAGGAGGACGCGCCCGACTCCCTGCGCGACCTCACCCTGATGTACGGCGAGGAGTTCTACGAGACCTGGGGGAACCTGCTCCACAACGTCAAGACGGGGCAGCCCGCCTTCGAGGCCACCTTCGGCGCCCCGATGTACCCGTACTTCACCGCCAACCAGGAGTCCGCGCGCCGGTTCGACGGCACCATGGCCGGCGGCGCGTTCTTCCGCGACCTGCCGCAGGTCTTCGACTTCTCCTCGGCGCGCACCGTCGTCGACATCGCGGGCGGCACCGGCGCCCTGCTCTCCGAGGTCCTCAAGGCCGCCCCCCACGTCGAGGGCGTGCTCTTCGACCAGGCGCACGTCATCGAGGCCGCGAAGGCCGCCATGGCGGACCGCGGGCTCACGGACCGCGTCTCCTACGTCGAGGGCGACTACACCGCCTCGCTCCCCACCGGCGGCGACGTCTACCTCTGGTCGCGCATCCTGCACAGCCGCTCCGACGAGTCCTGCATCGACCTGCTCAAGCGCTGCCACGACGCCATGAACCCGGACGGCACCGTCGTCGTGCTGGAGCGCACGATCCCGCCGACCGGCGAATCCTCCCTCGGGCTCTGGTTCGACCTGCAGATGATGGTCCTCGTCGGCGGCACCGAGCGCAGCGAGCAGGAGTACGCGGACCTGTTCGCGGAGTCCGGCCTCGTCCTGCACTCCGTCCTCCCGCTCTCCCTGGACATGTTCGCCATCGTCGCGAGGCGCGCGTGACGATGCCGGCGGCTGCGGCCGGCGCACCGGGGCACGCCTTCACCGAGCTGACGCCGGTCTCCTTCCTGCGCCGCGCCGCCGCCGTGTTCGCCGACCGGCCCGCCGTCGTCGACGGCGACTTCCGCTGCACGTACGCGGAGCTGTGGGACCGCTCCCAGCGGCTGGCGGGACTGCTCGCGGAGAACGGCGTCCGGCCGGGCGACCGGGTGTGCGTCCTCGCCCCGAACACCCACCTGACGCTCGAAGCGCACTACGGGGTGCCCCTGGCCGGTGCGGTGCTCGTCGCCCTCAACACCCGGCTGGCCCCCGCCGAGATCGCCTACATCCTCGAACACAGCGGCGCCCGCCTGGTGCTGACCGACACCGAGCTCCTGCCCCGCCTGGAGAACGCGCTCGGCCTGCTCGCCGAGCGGCCGGCCGTCATCGCATCGGACCACTACGACGAGGCCGTCGCCGCAGCCGCGCCACACCGGGTCGAGGTCACCGACGAGCGCGGGCTGCTGTCCGTCAACTACACCAGCGGCACCACCGGGCGCCCGAAGGGAGTGATGTACCACCACCGCGGCGCCTACCTCAATGCACTGGCCATGGCCTTCCACACCCGGATGGACCCGGCCTCGCGCTACCTGTGGACGCTGCCCATGTTCCACACCAACGGATGGTGTTTCCCCTGGGCGGTCACCGCGGCGGGCGGCGTGCACCACTGCCTGCGCAAGGTCGACCCGGCCGAGGTCTGGCGGGCGCTGCGGTCCGACGGCGTCACCCACCTCTGCGCCGCCCCGACCGTCCTGACCATGCTCGCCGACCACCCGGACGCGGCCCCCGTCCCGCACCCCGTACGGGTCTTCGCGGGCGGCGCACCGCCCCGGCCGGCGCTGCTGGCGCGGATGACCGGACTGGGCGTGGACGTCACGCACTTCTACGGGCTCACCGAGACGTTCGGCAACGCGCTGCTCGGCATCCAGCAGCCCGAGTGGGCCGCCCTCGCCCCCGAGGACCGGGTCCGCAAGGCCGGCCGGCAGGGCGTCGCCAACGTCGTCGGGGAACCCGCGCGCGTCGTCGGCCGCGACGGCCACGACGTCCCCGCCGACGGCGAGACGATCGGCGAGATCCTCCTCCGCGGCAACAACGTCATGCTCGGCTACTACCGCGACGAGCAGGCCACCGCGAAGGCCTCGGCCGGGGGCTGGTTCCGCACCGGGGACCTCGCCGTCCACCACCCCGACGGCTACGTCGAGATCCGCGACCGCGCCAAGGACGTCATCATCTCCGGCGGCGAGAACATCACCTCGGTGGAGGTCGAGAACGCCCTGACCGCGCACCCCGAGGTGGCCGAAGCGGCGGTGGTGGCGGGCCCGCACGCGGTCTGGGGCGAAGTCCCCGTCGCCTTCGTCTCCCGCCGCCCCGGAGGCTCCGTCGGCGAAGAGGAGCTCATCGCCTTCGTGCGCGCCCGGCTCGCCCGGTTCAAGGCGCCGCACCGGATCGTCTTCGGGCGGCTCCCCACGACGTCGACGGGCAAATTGCAGAAGAACCTGCTGCGCGAACGGGCCTCGGCGCTCCCCGCCGACCGTGAACCCGAGTGAGCCGCCCGCATTACCGACCCTGAATCCGAGCAATTCGAGCAAAGGATGAGTGGATGTCCCGCCGCCTGTTCACTTCGGAGTCCGTGACCGAGGGCCACCCCGACAAGATCGCCGACCAGATCAGCGACACGATCCTCGACGCCCTCCTGAAAGAGGACCCGGGCTCCCGGGTAGCCGTGGAAACGCTCCTCACCACCGGCCTGGTCCACATAGCCGGCGAGGTGACCACGAGGGCCTACGCCGACATCCCCGCCCTGGTCCGGCAGAAGATCCTCGACATCGGATACGACTCGTCCCGGAAGGGCTTCGACGGTTCGTCGTGCGGTGTGTCGGTGTCCATCGGCGCGCAGTCGCCGGACATCGCCCAGGGTGTCGACGCGGCCTACGAGGCGCGCGTGGAGGGGGATGAGGACGAGCTGGACCGCCAGGGTGCGGGCGACCAGGGCCTGATGTTCGGCTACGCCTGCGACGAGACGCCCGAGCTCATGCCGCTGCCGATCCACCTGGCCCACCGGCTCTCCCGGCGCCTGTCGGAGGTCCGCAAGAACGGGACCATCCCCTACCTGCGTCCCGACGGCAAGACGCAGGTGACGATCGAGTACGACGGTGACAAGGCCGCGCGTCTGGACACGGTGGTCGTCTCCTCGCAGCATGCCGCGGACGTCGACCTGGAGACCCTCCTGGCCCCGGACGTCCGCAAGTTCGTCGTCGAGCACGTCCTCAAGGAACTCGTCGAGGACGGCATCAAGCTCGACACCGACAGCTACCGCCTCCTGGTGAACCCCACGGGCCGTTTCGAGATCGGCGGCCCGATGGGCGACGCGGGCCTGACCGGCCGGAAGATCATCATCGACACGTACGGCGGCATGGCCCGTCACGGCGGCGGTGCCTTCTCGGGCAAGGACCCGTCCAAGGTC
>NZ_JANIID010000053.1:0-33076 GCF_024519335.1 Streptomyces telluris | reverse complement strand
CTCGGAGGTGAAACGGTCACCTGTCAGCTGCATGCCGTCCCCGGAGTCACCCGCGAAACGGATGATCACCCTGTCCAGCCGGCGCACCTCCTTGGCAGGTGTGCCCGGTGCGCCCGGGGCGGCGCCCGGCAGGCCGGGCTCTGCGGACGGCGACGACGGGCCGGTGTGCCCCTCCGTGACGGACATCAGGACGTGCTCCAGGGTTGTGGCTGCTGCAGGGATGAGTGCCGTCCTGCCACTCCTTCAGATGCCGCTCGAGGATCACTCGAGCGGCACTCGAAGACGGTGGCGCGGATTCCGCCAAGCTGTCCGTTCTCAGTCATCGAGCAGCGGCTTCCACCACTCCGGGTGGTCCACGTACCAGCCGACGACGCGCTTCAGGCCCTCGTCGAGCGTCCACTGCGGCGCGTAGCCGAGCTCGGCGCGGATCTTGTCGTCGTTGATCGCGTAGCGGAAGTCGTGGCCCTTGCGGTCCGGGACGTGCTGCACCTTCGACCAGTCGTGGCCGGTCAGGTCGAGCAGCCGCTCGGTCATCTCGCGGTTGGTCAGGGCGGTGGCGCCGCCGATGTTGTACGTCTCGCCCGCGCGGCCGGCCGTGAGGACGAGCTGGATGGCCCGGCAGTGGTCGTCGACGTGCAGCCACTCGCGGATGTTGGTGCCCTCGCCGTAGAGGGGCACCTGCTGTCCCTGCAGGAGGCGGGTGACGAACTGCGGGATGAGCTTCTCGACGTGCTGGTGGGTGCCGTAGTTGTTGGAGCACCGGGTGATGCGCACGTTGAGCTTGTGGGTGCGGTGGTAGGCGCGGGCGAGGAGGTCGCTGCCGGCCTTCGACGCGGAGTAGGGGGAGTTGGGGAGCAGCGGCGACTCCTCGGTCCACGTGCCGGTGGCGATGGATCCGTAGACCTCGTCGGTCGACACGTGCACCACGTTGTCCACACCGGTGTACAGACAGGCGTCGAGGACGCTCTGAGTGCCCAGGACGTTGCTGTGGACGAAGGCCACCGCGCCGTCGACGGAGCGGTCGACGTGGGACTCGGCCGCGAAGTGGACGACGGCGTCGTGGCCGGGGAGCAGCTGGCGCAGCAGGTCCTGGTTGCAGACGTCGCCGCGGACGAAGGTCAGCCGCGGGTCGCCCATCGGCAGGTTGTCCGTGTTGCCGGCGTAGGTGAGCTTGTCGATGACGGTGACGTGCGCGTCCTCGTAGCCTCGGTAGCCGCCGGAGAGCATGGTGCGGACGTAGTGCGAGCCGATGAAGCCGGCGCCGCCGGTGACGAGGACCTTCATGCCATTACCTCCGCGCGCGTGTGGTCACCGATGATCAGCCGGCTGCCCGAGGCGGCCGTGACGGGCTTCTGCACCTGGGCCCAGCGGCCGATGACGCAGCTCTGCAGGTCGCGGACGTTCTTGATGGCGGCGCCCTCGAGGATGATGGAGTCCTCGACGCCGGAGTCCTCCAGGACGCAGTCGCGCCCCACGGCCGTGTACGGGCCCACGCTGCTGCCGGTGATGACGCTGCCGGCGCCGATCACGAGCGGGCCGGTGAGCTTGGACCGCACGACGCGGGCGCCCGGTCCGAGGACGACGGGCCCCTGCAGAATGCTTTCCGCATCGACCTCGGCGCCCTCGCGGTCGGCGGCGGTGCCGGCGATGCGGGCGAGGATCTCCCGGTTGCACTCCAGCAGGTCGTCGATCTTGCCGGTGTCCTTCCAGTAGCCCTCGTACTCGCGGGCGGTGACCGTCCGGCCCGCGTCCACCAGGTGCTGGATGGCGTCCGTGATCTCCAGTTCGCCGCGGGCGCTGGGCTCGATGGCGCGCACCGCCTCGTGCACGGCGGCGGTGAAGAAGTACACGCCGATGACGGCGAGGTCGCTGCGCGGCGCGCTCGGCTTCTCCACGAGGGCGAGCACCTTGGAGTCCGCGTCGACCTCGGCCACGCCGTACTGGCGCGGGTCCGCCACCTTGGTGACCAGGACCTGGGCGTCGGGGCGGCGCTCGTGGAAGGCCTCGGCGGCCTCGGCGATGCCGTCGGCCAGGACGTTGTCCCCCAGGTACATCACGAAGTCGTCGTCGCCGAGGAAGTCGGCGGCGAGGGCGACGCAGTGCGCGAGTCCGAGCGGGGCCTCCTGGCGGATGTAGGTGAGGCGCAGCCCGAGCCGGGAGCCGTCTCCCACCGTGGCCTCGATCTGCGCCGCGTGGCCGCCGACGATGACGCCCACGTCCTCGATGCCGATGTCCCGCAGGTTTTCCAGGCAGTGCACCAGGACGGGCTTGTTGGCCACGGGGACCAGTTGTTTCGCCATCGAGTAGGTGAAGGGCCGCAGCCGCGTACCTTCGCCACCGGACAGGACCAGTGCTTTCATGGGTTCCCCAGAAATTCTCGCAAGGAGACAGGATCGGGGACAACGTGGTCGACCGCGCTCGACTCCGATTCGAGTCACCGTCGAACTAATGTTGACAACTTCTCTCCCCGTCGCGGTCGCTGAGGACGAGGAGCTGAGGATCCATGACGGAGCAGACACAGGCGCAGGCGGAGGAGCAGCAGGCGCAGGCCCTGTCGCCGGACGAGGTCGGCGAGGTCTACGACGAGAAGGGCTGGCTCTGGGAGATCTTCATGGGCCAGAACCTGCACATCGGCTGGTGGGACGACGAGGCCCCCGAGGTGGACCCCAAGGACCGGCTCACGGACGTCCTCATCGAGCAGGTCGCCCTGCGGCCCGGGCAGCACCTCCTCGACATCGGCTGCGGCCAGGGCCGGCCGGCGCTGCGGCTGGCCGAGGCCAGCGGCGGTGAGGTCACCGGCATCACGGTGAGCGCGGAGCAGGTCTCGGCCGGCACGGAGGCTGCGGCCGGGGCGGGCCTGGCGGACCGGGTGCGGTTCGCGCTGGCGGACGTGTCGGAACTGCCCTACGCGGACGGCGAGTTCGACGCGGCCTGGGCGATGGAGTCGCTGATGTACCTCGGCGACCGGCCCGCCGCGCTGCGCGAGATCGCGCGGGTGCTCAAGCCCGGCGGCGTGTTCGTCCTGTCCGACTACGTCGAGTCGGCCGAGCTGGACGAGGAGTGGCGCAAGGTCCTGCTGGAGGGCTTCACGGTGGGCTCGCTGCCGACCGCGGACCAGTACGTCGAGATGATCACCGCGGCGGGGCTGACCGTCGAGCGGAACTTCGACGCGACCGCGCACCTGCGGCGCTCCGCGGCGCGGATCGACCAGCTCGTGGCGGACAACTACGACAAGGTCGTGGAGAAGGGCGGGGTGCAGTTCGCCGAGGAGTTCAAGGAGATGATCGACCGGGTCTCGAAGCTGGAGCGGGACATGCTCGGCTACTCGGTGATCACCGTCCGCAAGCCGCTCGCCTGAGCCGCGGGGCGCCTGCCGTCCGCCGGGGCCCGGCCTCCCGGTCTCGTCCGCCGGGCCCGGCCTCCCGCGCCGGGCCGCCCGGTCTCGTCCGCCGGTCTCGGACTTCGGAGCTCGGATCCTGGGTCCCGGATCCCGGACCCCGGCGGAACCGGCCCGTCGAGCCGCCGTCGAGCAGGGTTCGAGGCCCGCTTCCAACGATGACCGCATGAAGATTCTCTTTGTTGCGGGAGGCACCTCCGGGGTGATCTTCGGCATCGTCCCGCTGGCCCAGGCCGCCCGCAACGCCGGGCACGAGGTCTTTATGGCCGCCCCCGAGAACATGATGGCGACCATCACGGGCGCCGGGATCCCCGGCGTCCCGGTCTCCGACGTGCCGATGATGGACCACCTCGTCGACCGGCGCGGCATCCGCGTGCCCATCCCCGAGGATCTTCACGAGCGCTACATCTTCAACGGGCGCACGTTCGGCCGCTACGCCGCCGCCTGCCTGGACGGCCTGCTGTCCCTGGTGGCGGACTGGCGCCCGGACGTCGTCGTGGGCGGGGCGCTCGCCTTCGCCGCGCCGCTGATCGCCGGGCACCTGGGCGTGCCGTACGTGAAGCAGGCCATCGACATGGGCGAGCCGCGCACGATCGACCTCGCGGCCGCCGCCGAGCTGGGCCCGGAGCTGGAGCGGCTCGGCATGTACGAGATGCCGCGCACGGATCTGTTCATCGACATCTGTCCGCCGAGCCTGCGGCCCTCCGACGCGCTGCCCGCGCAGATGATGCGCTACGTGCCCTTCGCCACCCAGATGCCGGTCGAGCCCTGGATGTACACCAAGGGCGACCGGCCGCGGGTGCTGGTGTCGGCCGGCAGCCGGGTCACGCCGGAGTCCGACTTCGACATCCTCAGCGGCCTCGTCGACAAGGTCGGCAAGCTGGACGTCGAGCTGCTCATCGCCACGCCGGAGGCGGTCGCGGAGAAGCTGCGGCCGCTGCCGGACCACGTGCGGGCCGGCTGGATCCCGCTGCACCTGGTGGCTCCGACCTGCGACCTCGTCGTCCACCACGCGGGCGGCAACACGACGATGGGCTACCTCTCGTACGGCGTCCCCCAGGTGCTGGTGCCCTACCTGCCCTACTGCGTCGACTACTCGACCCGGCTGAGCGCCTACGGGGCCGCCACGATGATCGACCCGGCCGACGACAGCGCGGAGAACATCGCGCGCGTCTGCGCCGAGATGCTGGCCACCCCCTCCTACCGCGAGCGGGCCGCGGAGCTGGCCGCCGAGGTGTCCGCGCTGCCCACGTCCGCCGACGCGGTGCGGGCGATCGAGCGGCTCGCCGCCGCGGCCTGACACCCGTACGCCCGCCACCGCACGCGTCCGCGCCACACCGACTCCCAGGGGTACTACCAAATGATCAATCTCTTCCAGCCGCAGGTCGGGGACGCGGAACTCGCCGCCGTGGCCGAGGTGTTCGACAGCAAGTGGCTCGGGCACGGGCCGCGCACGAAGGCCTTCGAGGCGGCGTTCGCCGAGCGCCTCGGGGTCGCCGCGGAGCACGTCCTGTTCGTCAACTCCGGTACGGCCGGGCTGTTCCTGGCGCTGGAGGTCCTCGACCTGGCCGAGGGCGACGAGGTCGTCATCCCGTCCATGAGCTTCCTCGCGGCCGCCAACGCCATCGTCTCCACCGGCGCGACGCCCGTCTTCTGCGACGTCGACCC
Organism: Streptomyces telluris; assembly: GCF_024519335.1. Taxonomy (NCBI): domain Bacteria; kingdom Bacillati; phylum Actinomycetota; class Actinomycetes; order Kitasatosporales; family Streptomycetaceae; genus Streptomyces; species Streptomyces telluris. The sequence goes on along the minus strand of NZ_JANIID010000053.1, from coordinate 28,011 downwards.
GCGGACGATGAACCCCACCTGGGAGCACATCGAGGCCGCGGTCACGCCGCGCACCAAGGCGGTCGTGGTGCTGCACTACGGCGGCTGCCCGGGCGACGTCGTGGAGATCGCGGAGCGCTGCCGGGAGCGAGGCCTGGCCCTGGTCGAGGACTCGGCCTGCTCGGTGGACTCCCGCGTGGACGGGCGCGCCGCGGGCTCCTTCGGCGACCTGGCGATGTGGAGCTTCGACGCCGCGAAGGTGCTGGTCACGGGCGACGGCGGGATGCTCTACGTACGGGACGCCGAGCGGGCGCAGCGGGCCCGCCGGCTCGCGTACCACGGGCTCGTGCAGGCCACGGGCCTCGCCTACGCGAAGGTCTCGCACCGCTGGTGGGAGCTGGAGGTCCCCGAGGTGGGCCGGCGCGTCATCGGCAACGACCTGACGGCCGCGATCGGCCTGGTGCAGCTCGGGCGGCTGCCGGAGTTCACCGGTCGGCGCAAGGAGATCGTCGCCCTGTACGACCGCGAACTCGCGGGTGTCGAGGGTGTGAAGACGCCGCCGCCGCTGCCGGCCGGGCACGAGTCCTCGCACTACTTCTACTGGGTGCAGATGGACGCGCGGATCCGCGACCAGGTCGCCTCCGACCTGCTGGCCGCCGACATCTACACGACCTTCCGCTACGCGCCGCTGCACAAGGTGCCCACCTACAAGTCCGGCGCCGACCTGCCGGGCACCGAGCAGGCGTCCGGCGAGACCCTGTGCCTGCCGATCCACCCGGGGCTCGCCGACGCGGACGTGCTCACCGTGGTGGCCGAGCTGCGCAAGGCGATCGAGACGCGCACCCGGGACCTGGCCCCGGCCGCGGGCTGACCGGACGGGAGACGGGAGACCACGTCATGCGACTGCTGTTCATGTCCCCGCTGGCCAAGACCCTGCACGAGACGACCATCGGGCTCGACCTCGCGGATCAGCTCAAGGACGCCGGCGTCGTCAGTCACTTCGTGATCGACGAGTTCAACGAGGACCAGCTCAAGACCGCCGGATACGCGTACACCGTGATCACGCCCGCCATGGGCGGCCGGGTCCGCGAGGAGGTCGCGCGCGTCGTCGGGGAGTTCCGGCCGGACGCGATCGTCCTCAGCGACTACCTGGCGCACTGGCTGACCCACCTCGTCAGCTACGAGACCGACCCCTGGTACGTCGAGGACTTCGGCGTGCCGGTGATCCCCATCGACCTGCACGACCTGACGAACATCACGCGGGAGCTGGAGGTGCTGGGGAGGACCGTCGTCGCCGACGGCAACATCCTGGACATGCCGGTGCATCTGCACCCCGTGCCGATGGGCCGCCCGGAGGCCCGGGCCGGCGGGCAGGGCCTGCCGTACCGCGCCAACCGGGGCATCGAGCCGCTGACGGACGCGGCGCGCGCCGAGGTGCGCCGGTCGCTGGGGCTCGGCGGGGCGGAGCGGCTGCTGATGTTCCCGACGCTGCCGTGGCAGGAGACGATGCAGACGCGGGCCGGTCCCCGGACGCGCGAGCTGGCGGTCCGCGTGCCGCGGCTGATCGGGCACTACCTGCGCCGGCTTCCCGACGACACCCACTTCGTCGTCGCCGGGCCCTACCTGGACGGGCTGGGGCTGCCGCCCGAGCGCGTCCACGTGGAGCCCTCGTACACCGCGCAGCGCTACCACGCCCTGGTCGGCGCCTCGGACGCCGTGATGTCGGCCTTCCTGCCGTCCTACGCGCTGGAGCGGGCCGTCCTCGCCGACGTGCCCGGGCTGTTCGCTCTCAACACCCACGACATGGGGGAGGCGGCGGGCGACGGCGGGCGGGCCGGGGCGCCGGACGGGCTCTCGCCCGTGGTCCGGGAGTGGCTCGCGGACTTCCCCGGCGCCGTCCCCGCCTTCCACATGTGGCCCCTGAGCTGGAACAAGGTCATGGGGCCGCTGCTGGTGGACAACCCGTTCGCCGACACCGCCGTACGCACCGAGCTGTTCGACGAGCGGGCCGTCGTCGAGGGCCTGACGGGCATCCTCCACGACCCGCTGGTCCGCGGCCGTCTGGCGGAGGCGCGCGCGGCCTACCGGGACGGGATCGACCGGCTCCCGGAGACCGCCGAGGTCTTCGCCACCGCGGCGCGGCGCGTGGGCCTGACGTTCTGACGCGCAGGGCCCCTCGGCGCTGAGCCTCCTTCGAGCGGCGCTCTAACCGGGTGCCGAATGCTGAAGCAACCGCACATCATGAGGAGGGCTGCCGTGTTCCGGCAGACAAGCGAATTCCACGACTGGTTCGCCGAACAGCGCGCGGCGCAGGACCACCGGGTGACGCCCGCCCCGCTGCGCGGCCTCGACGGCTGGTCGTTCGAGCCGGGGACCGGCGACATCCGGCACCGCAGCGGGCGGTTCTTCAGCATCGAGGGCATCGCGGCGGAGACCGACAACCGCGAGGTCGCCGCCTGGTCGCAGCCGATCATCGTGCAGCCGGAGTCCGGGATCCTGGGCATCCTGGTGAAGGAGTTCGCCGGCGTCCCGCACTTCCTGCTCCAGGTGAAGATGGAGCCGGGGAACATCAACATCCTGCAGCTCTCCCCGACCGTGCAGGCGACGCGGAGCAACTTCACCCGGGTGCACCAGGGGAACGCCGTCCCGTACCTGGAGCACTTCCTGGCGCCGCGCTCCGGGAGGGTGATCTTCGATGCCCTGCAGTCGGAGCAGGGGTCGTGGTTCCTGGGCAAGCGCAACCGCAACATGATCATCGAGGCGGACGGGGACGTCCCCGTCCGCGACGGCTTCTGCTGGCTCACGCTGGACCAGATCGGCGAGCTGCTGAACGTCGAGAACCTCGTCAACATGGACACCCGCACCGTGCTGTCGGGCCTGCCCGACGGCTGGGCCGTCCAGGGCCGCAGCACCGGCGCCGAGGGCCGGGCCCTGCACGGGACGGCCGCGCTGCTGAGCTGGTTCACCGAGGCCAAGGCCTCGCACCGGCTCGACCGCCGCCGCATCCCGCTGGCGGAGGTCGGGGGCTGGGGCGAGTCCGACGGGGCCGTGGTGCACGAGAGCGGCCGCTTCTTCAAGGTCATCGGCGTGGACGTCGAGGCCCAGGGCCGCGAGGTCGCCCGCTGGTCGCAGCCCATGATCGCGCCGGTCGGGCGGGGCGTGATCGCCTTCCTCACCCGGCGGATCGAGGGCACCGTCCACCTGCTGGTGAACGCGCGCACCGAGGCGGGCAGCTTCGACGTCCTCGAAATGGGCCCCACCGTGCAGTGCGCGCCCGCCAACTACGAGGGGCTGCCCGCCGGGAGCCGTCCGCGGTTCCTGGACGAGGTCCTCTCGGCCGCCCCCGAGCGGGTCCTGCTGGACGTCGTCCACTCCGAGGAGGGCGGCCGCTTCTACCACGCGGAGAACCGCTACCTCGCGGTCGAGGCGCCCGGCGACTTCCCGCTCGAAGTCGGCCCGGACCACATATGGATGACGCCTCATCAGCTCGGGGCAATGGTCCGCCACTCCCACCACGTGAACGTCGAGGCCCGCAACCTCCTGGCCTGCCTGCGGTTCCTGCGGTGACCGCCGCCGAGCGGGACCCCGCGACCCGGACCGTGCGCCTCGGCCTGATGGGCTGCGCCGACATCGCCCTGCGCCGGATGCTGCCCGCCGTGGCGCGGACCGGGGGCATCGCGCTCACGGCCGTGGCCGCCCGCGACACCGCCCGGGCCGCGCAGGTCGCGCAGCAGTACGGGGCCGAAGCCGCCGCCGGCTACGCGGAGCTGCTGGAGCGGGACGACGTCGACGCCGTCTACGTCCCGCTGCCCTCGGCGCTGCACGCCGAGTGGACCGAGCGCGCGCTGCTCGCCGGGAAGCACGTCCTGGCCGAGAAGCCGCTGACGCTGGACGCCGCGGAGACGGCACGGCTGGTGGACCTGGCCCGCTCCCGCGGGCTGGTGCTGATGGAGAACTTCATGTTCGTCCACCACCCGCAGCACCGGCGCGTGCGGCAGCTGCTGGACGAGGGTGCGATCGGCGACGTCCGCACCGTCCACGCCGCGTTCGCCGTCCCGCCCCGTCCCGACGGCGACATCCGCTACCGGGCCGACCTGGGCGGCGGCGCGCTCTTCGACGTCGGCGTCTACCCGCTGCGGGCCGCCCAGCTGCTGCTCGGGCCCGGCCTGGAGGTGGTCGGCGCGGACCTGCGCACCGACCCGGAGCGGGGCGTGGACGTCGCGGGCAGCGTGCTGCTGCGGCGGCACGACGGGGTGACCGCCCACCTCACGTTCGGCATGGAACACCACTACACGTCACGTTACGAAGTGCTCGGCAGCGCGGGCCGGCTCCGCCTCGACCACGCCTTCACGCCCCCGGCCGACCACCGCCCGGTGGTCGTCGTCGAGCGGCACGGCGGCGTCGAGGAGCTGGAGCTGGAGCCGTTCGACCAGGTCACGGCCGCCGTCCGAGCGTTGGTGACAAGCATCGGATCCGGCGCCGGTACGACGACCGGCGAGGCGACCGTCCGCCACGCGGAGCTGGTCGCCGACGTCCACCGGGCAGGGCACGCGCGCAGAGGCCGGGCCGGCACCGCCCGACGACTCGCTGAGTACGCCGTAGGAGGCGAAGAGAAATGAACGAGGCCAAGGCCCGCATTCTGGAGCAGGTCCGTGAGTACCACGGCAGCGACGAGAAGGAGTTCGTCCCCGGGGAGACCGGCGTGTGGCCGGCCGGTGCCGTCTTCGACGCCGACGACCGGGTGGCGCTGGTCGAGGCCGCGCTGGACATGCGCATCGCCGCCGGCGTGAGCTCCCGCCGCTTCGAGCGCCAGTTCGCCAAGTACTTCAAGCTGCGCAAGGCCCACCTGACCAACTCGGGGTCCTCGGCCAACCTGCTGGCGCTGTCCGCCTTCACCTCCCCGCAGCTGGAGGACCGGCGGCTGCAGCCCGGCGACGAGGTGATCACCGTGGCGGCGGGCTTCCCGACCACCGTCAACCCGATCATCCAGAACGGCCTGGTGCCCGTCTTCATCGACGTCGAGCTCGGCACGTACAACACGACGCCGGAGCGCATCGCCGAGGCCATCGGCCCGCGCACCAAGGCGATCATGATCGCGCACTCGCTGGGCAACCCCTTCGCCGTCGAGGAGGTCGCGAAGCTCGCCGAGGAGCACGACCTCTTCCTCATCGAGGACAACTGCGACGCCGTCGGCTCGCTCTACCGCGGCAAGCCCACCGGCACCTTCGGCGACATCGCCACCACCAGCTTCTACCCCGCGCACCACCTCGCGATGGGCGAGGGCGGCTGCGTGCTGACCGACAACCTCGCGCTCGCGCGCATCGTCGAGTCGATGCGCGACTGGGGCCGGGACTGCTGGTGCGAGCCGGGCGAGGACAACCGCTGCTTCAAGCGGTTCGACTACCAGATGGGCGACCTGCCGCACGGCTACGACCACAAGTACATCTTCTCCCACGTGGGTTACAACCTGAAGGCGACCGACCTCCAGGCCGCCCTCGGCCTCAGCCAGCTCTCCAAGATCGACGCGTTCGGCGCGGCCCGGCGCGCCAACTGGAAGCGGCTGCGCGAGGGCCTGGACGGGGTGCCGGGGCTGCTCCTGCCGGAGGCCACGCCCGACAGCGACCCCAGCTGGTTCGGCTTCGCCATCACCGTGCGGCCCGAGGCCCGCTACACCCGCAAGGACCTGGTGGCGTTCCTGGAGGCCCGGAAGATCGGCACCCGCCGCTTCTTCGCCGGCAACCTCACCCGCCACCCCGCCTACCTGGACCGCCCGCGCCGGATCAGCGGCTCGCTCGCCAACAGCGACCTCGTCGCCGAGCACACCTTCTGGATCGGCGTCTACCCCGGTCTCACCCCCGAGATGATCGACTACTCGGCCGAGTCCATCCGGGACTTCGCCGCGAAGAACTCCTGACGCCCGCACCTCCTGAAGCCCGCATCTCCTGACGCGCGCCGGCCCCTCCCGGCGCGCCCGCACCGCTACCCACCGCACCACCGCACACCACAGGAGCCCTCACGATGACCAGGGAAGCAGCCGCAGCCGCACCCACCCTGCTGGAGGCCGCCGTCGCGGCCGCCCCGCTCGCCGCCGCGCACGCCGCGGACGCGGAGGCGGACCGCCGCCTCTCCCCGCCCGTCGTGGAGGCGATCGTGGCGGCCGGGTTCTCCGGCCACTTCGCCCCGGCGGCGCTCGGCGGTGCGGCCGGGACCTTCGCGGAGCTCCTCGACGCCTCCGCCGCGCTCGGTGAGGGCTGTGCCTCGGCGGCCTGGTTCGCCTCCGTGATCGCCAGCGCCGGACGGCTCACCGCCTACCTGCCGCGGGAAGGCCGCGAGGGCGTCTGGGCCAAGGGGCCGCAGACCGTCGTCGTCGCCGGGCTCATGCCCTCCGGCACCGCCGAGCGCGCCCCCGGCGGCGGCTGGCGCGTCACCGGCTCGTGGAACTACGTCAGTGCCGTCGACTTCTCCGACTGGACGCTCATCGCCGCCCGCACCGGCGAGCAGGGCACCGGCGTGCGGGTCCTCGCCGTGCCCCGCACCGACTACGCGATCAGCGAGACGTGGCAGGTCATCGGCATGCGCGGCACCGGCAGCAACACCGTCGTGCTCGACGAGGTGCTGGTGCCCGACGCGTTCACCGTCCCCCTCGACGTGCTGCTCGCCGGCCTCGCCCCCGAGGCGGAGGCGGCCTGCCACCGGGTGCCGATGAAGGCTGCCAACGGCGTCACCCTCGCCGGGCCCCTGCTCGGCGCGACCCGGGGCGCGCTGCGCCGCTGGCGCGAGCTCGTCGCCGCCAAGCTGGCGGCCCCCGCGGGCGCCATCTCCGGCGGCTCCGACCACGGCACCTTCGAACAGCTCCTGGCCCGCGCCGAGGGCGAGATCGACGCGGCCGGGCTGCTGCTGGAGCGCGTCGCCCGCACCACCGACTCCGGTGCCGTCGACGGGCTCGGCACCGCCCGCAACGGGCGGGACTGCGCGCTCGCCGCGGAGATGCTCGCGACGGTCTCCGACCGCCTGCTGCGCTCGGCCGGCACCCGTGCCCAGGCCGAGGGCGAGGAGCTCCAGCGGCGCTGGCGGGACGTGAACTGCGGTGCGGGCCACAGCGGTCTGCAGTTCCCGGCGGCGGCGGGCGCGTACGCCCGGCTGCTGAACGCCTCTGCCTGAACGCCTCTGCCTGAACGCCTCTGCCTGAACGCCTCTCCGCCTGAACGATCTCCCCTGACCGGCGGGCCGGTCACTCCACGGGAAAGCGCCGGACGGACCCCTTTACGGGTCCGTCCGGCGCTTCGTGTGCGGGTGACCGTGGTTCAGAGGCCGGCGGGCACCAGGCGGCGGCGCTGCGCGGGCACCGTCTCCGACGGGTTGAGGACGTCCAGCTGCAGCCGCTGCAGCTCCGGGGAGGGCTCCAGGCCCAGCTCGTCGTTGAGGATCCGGCGCAGGCTCTGGTACGCCTGCAGGGCCTCGGCGCGCCGCCCGGAGTGGTTGAGGGCGGAGATCAGCTGGCCGTGGAACCACTCGTTGAGCGGGTAGTCGTTGACCAGGGCGCGCAGCAGGGGGATGGACTCGCGCTGCCGGCCGAGCTGGAGCTCCGCCTCGATGCGCAGCTCCAGGGCCCGGATGCGCAGCTCGTTGAGGTGCACGATGCGGCCGGTGAGGACGTCGCCCGCGGGGATGTTGGAGAGCGCGGGGCCCCGCCAGAGGGCCAGGGCCTGCTCCAGGCGCTGGACGGCGGCCTCGGGCCGGCCGTTCTCCAGCGCCGTCTTCCCCTGCAGCACGAGGCGTTCGAAGATCTTGATGTCGACCTCGTGGTCCTCCACGCGGATGAGGTAGCCGGGCGGCTGGGTGATCAGCAGGGCCCGCTCGGCGGGCACCAGCCGCTCGGCTATGAACATCTTGCGCGCGTGGTAGATGTACGTCTGCAACGTGGTGAGGGCGCTGCGCGGCGGGGACTCGCCCCAGAGCTCCTGGATCAGCGACTCCGAGGTGACGATCTCGTTGGGCCGGGTCAGGAGCAGGGCCAGGGTCTGACACACCTTCGGCGTGCTGGGCAGGTGTGGTGGTCGTCCGTCTCCGGTGACGATCTCGAACGGGCCGATGAGGTTGAATCGCACTGCACACACTCCTGTACCGGGTGCAAAAGATCCTGTGCCACGTTGAGCAAGTGCTGACAACGTAGGTGTCGGCCGCACAAAACCCCCACCTCGGTTTGATGAGAGTGTCAGGCTACCGACCGGTAGGTTTTCTTTCTTGCGAGGCCCGTCACGTGCGCTTCATACGCGTGTCATGCGTGGCACGCCGGCAGCCCGCCGTGGTACTCGATCATCTCCGAGAAGAGCAGGCCGATGTCCAGCGGACGGCCGGGAGGCGCCCCCTTCTCCTCCGCGTAGGCGCGGTGCAGATTGGGCACCAGGCGCTCGGAGTCGAGCAGTTCGGCGTACTCCCCGAGGTCCGCCTCGCGCGCGGCCTCCAGCGGGCCGATCCCCGCCGCCAGGCCGGCCCGCGCGATCTCCTGGACGCGCCGCAGGTAGCCCTCCGTGGTGTCCAGCAACTCCGGTCCGCCCACGGGGCCGTGGCCCGCGACGACCGTCACCGGGTCGAGCGCGCGCAGCTGCTCGGTGACGGCCAGCGAGCCGGAGACCGAGCCCATCAGGCAGAACGGCGTGGCCCCCGACATCACCAGGTCGCCGGTGAACAGGACCCGCTGCTCGGGCAGCCAGACGACCGTGTCGTTGGTGGTGTGCCCGATGCCCGGGTGCAGCAGCTCGGCCGTGACGTCCCCGATGTGCAGGGTCAGCCGGTCGCGGAAGGTGAGGGTGGGCAGCTCGACGGAGACGTCTCCCCAGCACACCTCGGGCCACAGGCCCGTCAGGTGCAGGCCGATGTCCGCCATCTCGGTGCGGGTGCGCTCGTGGGAGACGACCACCGCGTCGTCGGCGAACAGGTAGTTGCCGAAGGTGTGGTCGCCGTGGGAGTGGGTGTTGACGACGAACTGCGGGGGTCGCGCCGTGAGCGGCGCGACGGCCTCCTTGAGGGCGCGCGCCCGCGCCTCCGTGGCGGCCGTGTCGACCAGGGCGGAGCGGTTGCCGGCGACGATGAGGCCGGCGTTGTTCAGGCACCAGCCGCCGTCGGGCTGGATGTAGGCGTGGACGTTCTCCGCGACCTCTTGGAGGCGGGGGGTGTCTTGGGTGTTCCGGGTGTTCACGGGGTGCGCTCCGTGGGTGATCGGGGGTGGACCCGATCACTGTGGCGAGCGGGGATCGAGCGCGGGTCGAGGGGGACGGGCCGCCAGCACCGCCGCCGCCAGCCCCGCGTCCAGGACCGTTCCCGCCGTCGGTCGTCTCGCCGTGCCGAAGACCGCCGGGGCCACCGCCGCGCTGACCGTGTAGCCCGCGTCCAGCGTGTGGGACTCCAGGTGCCAGTCGCCGTCGTCGGCCGGTGAGCCGTCCGAGCGCAGCAGGCGGGCCGTGGCGCCCGACGCGGCGGGGATCGTGAAGCCGAAGGAGGTGAAGGGCAGCCGCAGGCCCAGGCCCAGGGCCTTGCTGTACGCCTCCTTGAGCGTCCACAGGCGGATCATGGACGCGTTGCGGTCCTGCTCCGGCAGCCAGCCCAGCGCGGCCCGCTCGTAGGCGGTGAAGGACTCCTCGGCCAGCCCCGTGCCGTAGATGGAGCGCGCCGAGGACTCCACGTCGACCCCGATCGGGCCGACGTGGCTGAGGCCCACCGCGAGGATGTCCCCCGTGTGGCTCAGGCTCACCTCCAGCTGCCCGCAACCGCGCAGGTAGGGCCTGCCGTTGGGGTTGCGGGCCAGTTCCAGTTCGCCCGGGTCGGCGTCCAGGACGGCGCCCGCCGCGTATTTCAGCAGGAGCCGGGAGGCGGCGAAGCGCCGCCGGGTCCGTTCCTGGCGGATGCCGGCGTGGCGCCCGGCCTCCTGCCCGAGCAGCCTGCCGAGTTCGTCGTCCGGCAGGCCGTGCTCGCCCCAGTCGGCCATCAGCCCGTAGAGGAGCGCGAAGCCCCGCTCGTCCATGGCGGTGTCCGTGGCGGTCCACGGGCCGTCCGGGGCCGTCACCCGGACGGGCGCCGAACCGGCCAGCCCCCGGGGACCGGATGTGGCCATGTCATCTCCCTTTATGCGGTTGCCGGTTACGCGACGGGCACTGTGCGGCGGGTGCTACGCGGCGGCCGGCCCGCCGCCCAGCAGAACGTCGTACAGGTCGAGGCTGCGGCCCTGTGTGCAGCGCTCCACCACCGCCGCGAGCAGCGCCTCGCCGCGCCGGTCGTCGGCGGCGGGCTCGGGCAGGCCGAGGCGGAACTGGACCCTGCCGAGCGCGGCGATCAGCCAGGCGGGGTCGGACAGGAAGTCCGCCTCCCGCTCCCGGTCGCCGTGCAGCCACACGCCCAGGCAGGCGGCCGCCGCCGCGAGCAGGGTGTAGCGCTCGGCGAGGGCGTAGCCGTGCGGGGTGGCCAGGGCGGCGAGGTCCTGCTCGGGCAGCGCGCGGCACTCCTCGCCGAGCGCCCGCAGCTCCGCGGCCAGCGCCCGCACCTGGGAGCGCAGCGCCTCCCCGTCCGGGCCGGTGACGGGGAGGGTGTCCAGGGCCGCCTCGGCGTGCGGCAGCACCGCCATCAGGGTGTCCCCGCCGGCGGCCAGGTCGAGCCGTCCGGGGTCGAGCGGGGGCAGGGGCGCCGAGGCGGAGAAGAGGCCGGGCGGGGGCGTGGCCGCGGTCCACGAGGTCCGGGCCAGGAAGGGGAGTTGGGGGACCAGAGTGGCCAGCGCGGCGGCGGCGCCGATCGGCCCCGGCGGGATCTCGGACAGGTCGCGCAGGTGTTTGCGGAACGTGCCGAAGCCGCCGTCCTCCTGCAGGGCGCGCGGCCCCAGGACGGCCGCGAGGTCGCCCGTGCTCTGCTGCAGCATGCGCACCACCAGGCACATGGCGGCGGCCGTCCAGACGCTGGACTCCTCAGGCAGGAGGTGCAGCGAGCGGATCGCGGCCAGCAGCAGGCAGTCGCACACCAGCACGTCCGCGAACGAGGACGTGATCGCGCGCCGCGCGTACCGCGAGGTCAGCGGGCGCACCCCGGGCGCGCGCTCCAGCACCGCCGCGACCACCGAGCGCAGTGCGGTGTCGGCGCAGCCGACCGCCATCGACGGCACGAGCGGCCTGCTGACCTGCAGGGACCGCAGGGCGACCGCCGTGCCGTCGCCGGGCGCGCCGAGCACGCTGCCCGCCGGCACGGGCCAGCGGACGAACTCCAGGAAGCCCGCGGGCAGCCGGCGCACCGCGGTGGCGTCGTACGGGGACAGCAGCCGCACGGCGTCCGGCGGCAGGTCGGCGCGGTCCAGGAGCAGCGCCGAGTGGGCGCCGTCGCCGTCCGCGTGCCGGGCCAGCAGGACGAAGCCCGCGGCCAGGGGCGCGTTGGCGATCAGCGGGGTGCGGCCGTCCAGCACCCCGCCGCCCTGCGGCGCGGGGGTCAGGGTGAGGTCGCCGCTGCTGAACTCGTTGCCGTAGGACATGTTCTGGAACGCGACGGACAGCCGCCCGCCGTCCAGGAGCAGCCGGGCCGTGCGGGCCTGCTGCTCCGGGGTGCCGTGGCACCAGGCGAACACCGCGGAGACCAGGGAGGCCGAACCGTGGCCGCGGCCGAGGGCGAAGTCCCGCCTGAACACCGCGCGCAGCAGCTGCGTCGCGGTGTCCAGGCCGGTCAGCCGGCCGCCGAGGCGCTGCGGGACGATCTCCTCGCGCAGGCCGAAGGCGTCCAGCAGGGGCTCGCCGCCCAGCGGCAGCTCGCCCCGGCGGTCGGCGGCCAGCGCCGCGGCGTGACCGAGCGGGTTGTCCGGGTCGAGGGGGTCGCCGAGCCGGCGCTCCAGTGCGGCCACGCGGTCGGCGGAGGGGACGGCGGAGGGGACGGCCTCGCTCAGGGAGCCGATGTCAGAAGACCTGGTCATGGGTGATCAGGCGGGACTTCAGCTGCACCTCGCCGCCGTTCACCACCAGCGTGTCGTGCACGGTGCAGCTCGGGTTGATCTCGGGCTTGCCGCCGGGGCGGACGGTCACCACGAGGGCGTACACCGTCGACTTGACCGTGCCGTCGTCCTGCGGGTCCAGGGCGATCTGGTTGAACCAGTGGCGGCGCGTGACCGGGTCCCCGTCGAACTTCTTGTGGAAGTTCACCAGCTCCTCGACGATGCCGGGGCGGCCGACGGCGGGCTCGGCGCCCGGCGAGTGCTGGAAGACGCCGTCCTCGGTGAACGTCGCCGCGTACTCCTCGAAGCGGCGGGCGTCCAGGTGGTGCATCTGGTGGGCGTAGAAGTGCTGGACCTGGGAGTGGAGCTCCGTCAGGGACTGGGTGGCGGTCATGGTGCCTCTCCGGGAACGAAGGAAGAAGGGGGAGGGAAAGGGGGGAGGGGGAGGGGGGAAGGAGGAGAGAGAAAGGGGTCAGCCTGCCTGGGCGGCGGCGCGCTGCTCGGCGTAGGTCGCGGCGTGCGCCATGGTGGCGAGGCTGTTGCGGCCGAGGGCCTCGCGCAGGTACGCGCGGGCGTCGGCGAGCGTGGCGCCCGCGCCCAGGACCTCGGTGACCGCCTCGGGGTTGACCGCCACCGTGTGCCGGGCGGTGGCGACGGCCCCGCCCCCGGGCTTGTCCGCGAAGTGCCACAGGCCGCTGTGGCCGAGCAGCAGCTTCGGCATGACGTGCTGCTTGTAGGCGATCCACTCCGGGCCGCGGCAGATGCGGGTGGAGCGCGTGGTGTGGGCCGAGCCGTCGGCGGTGACGGTGTCCATCTCCAGGTCCTGGATGCCGGGGACGTCCTCGGTCAGCCGGGCCTGCCGGACGTGCGGGAGCCGCTCCGCCCACAGGTCGGCGCGGTCGACGAAGTCGAAGGCGTCGGCGGCCGACCCCGTCAGCTCCACGGTGTCGGTGAAGGAGAACACCACGTCGGACGCGGTGCCGCCGTACTCGGCGATCCGCGCCAGCGCCGCCAGCTCCTCGGGGCTGTTGCGGTCGAGCGCGGCGTTGACGGCCGCGACCGTCTCCGGGGCGTCGCCGACGGCCGTGAAGTCGTGGAGCAGCACCACGCGGGTGCCGCCGCCCGGCAGCGCCTCGAAGATCCACTCGCCGCCCATGGAGGCGACGGGGGCCGTGCTGCGCTCCTGGCGGAAGGTCACGCGCAGCGCCTCGGGGTCGAGGGTGCGCCGGGAGGTCCAGGTGCTGACCTTGCCGTTGACCGTGGCCCAGATCTCGAAGCGCTCCGCTCGCTCGCCGCGCTCCAGGTGGTGGACGTGGACGCTCGGCCCGAAGATCGCGGGCCAGGTCGTGACGTCCGCGACCAGGCCGTAGAGCACCTCCGGGGGCGCGGAAACATCCAGGGTGTGCTCGGTGTGGTGCCGGCGCGGTTCCGTCATGTCGTTCGTCTCCTCGGTGCGTACGGGGCCGGGCCCGGGCACGTGGGTGTCCCGTGCCCGGACCCGGGTGCTGCGGACCGCCCGGTGCGGCGCGCGGCGCGTCAGGCGGCGGCGGCCTCGGTGACCAGGCCGTTGACGAGGTCGATGAGCGCGCGCGGCGTCTCGACCTCGACGAGCTCGTCGTCCGGGACGACGACGCCGAACTCCTGCTTGATCTGGGCGGCGCTCTCCATCAGGGCGAGCGAGTCGTAGCCCAGCTCGTCGAAGGGGCGGTCGGAGATGTCGCCGGTGATGTCGATGCTGTCGTCGACGCCGGCGCACTCGACGAGGATGCGGCGGACGTCGTCAACGGTCATGTGGGCCATGGGTTCTGCTCCAAGCGGTAGAGAAGGCCGATGGGGTGAGGGGAGCCGGCGCCCGTGCCTACGCGGCGCGGACGACGACGGCCGAGTTGAAGCCGTGCCGGCCGCGGGCGAGCACCAGGGCGGTGCGGACCCGCTGGTCGCGGGGCGCGCCCCGGACCAGGTCGAGGCCGTAGGCCTCGGGCACCGGGGCGCCCGTGGGGGTCGGCGGGATGACGCCGTCGCGGATCGACAGCAGCGCCGTCGCGACGTCCAGCGGGCCGCCGCCGGAGTAGAGCCGGCCGGTGAGGGCCTTCGGGGCGGTGACGGGCACCGCTCCGGCGCCGAAGACGCCGCTGATGGCGGCGGCCTCCGCCGCGTCCAGCCCGGGCACGCCGGCGCCGTCGGCGAAGACCACGTCGATGTCGCCGGGCGCGAGGCCCGCGTCGGCCAGGGCGGCCTCCGCGGCGCGGCGCAGGGCCGGGGGGCGGCCGGTGCCGGGGGCGGGGTCGAAGGTGGCGGCGTAGCCCGCGAGTTCGCCGTAGACCTGCTGCGCGCCGCGCTCGCGGGCGCTCGCCTCGTCCTCGGCGACCAGGATCGCGCCGCCCTCGCCGGGCACGTAGCCCGAGGCGTCGGCGCTGAAGGGCAGGTAGGCGCGGGCGGGGTCGGTGGCGGTGGTGACGCGGCCGCCGGCCAGCTGGGAGACGTAGCCCCACGGGTCGAGGGCGGAGTCGACGCCGCCGGCCACCACGAGCGGGGTGCCGCGGCGGACCGTGCGGCGGGCGTGGCCGAGCGCGTCCAGGCCGCCGGCCTGCTCGCCGACGAGGGCGGCGCTCGGTCCGCGCAGCTTGTGGCGGATGGAGATCTGGCCGGTGTTGACCGCGTAGAACCACGCGAAGGACTCGTAGACGCTGACGAAGTCCGGGCCCTTGTTCCACAGCTTGTCGAACTCGCGGTGGGTGAAGTCGAAGCCGCCCATGGCGTTGGAGGTGACGACGCCCATGTCGTAGTCCGGCAGGGTGTCGGGGGAGACGCCGGCGTCGGTGAGGGCCCAGTCGGCGGCGACGAGCGCGAGCCGCGTCGAGGGGTCGGTCTGCGGGAGCAGCCGGCTGTTGAGGTGCTCGGCCGCGTCGAAGTCGTCGATCTGGCCGGCGAGGGAGGACGCGTAGCGGGAGGCGTCGAAGCGGGTGACGGGGCCGATGCCGGTGTGGCCCGCGAGCACCGCCTTCCAGAAGGCCTCGGTGCCGAGGCCGTTGGGGGCGGTGACGCCGATCCCGGTGATGACGGTCCGCCCGTTGAGGCCGTCCTTGCTGGTCATGCCTTCACTCCTTCCGGGGCGCGCAGGATCATCGCGCTCTGGAAACCGCCGAAGCCGCTGCCGACGGTCAGGACGGAGTCCACCCGCTGCTCGCGCGCGGTCAGCGGGACGTAGTCGAGGTCGCACTCGGGGTCGGGCGTGTGCAGGTTGGCCGTCGGCGGTACGACGTTGTGCTTGATGGCCAGGGCGCAGGCCGCGATCTCGATGGAGCCGATGGCGCCCAGGGAGTGGCCGACCATCGACTTGATGGAGCTGACCGGCACGTCGTAGGCGTGCTGTCCGAGCGCGATCTTGAACGCGGCCGTCTCGTGGCGGTCGTTCTGCTTGGTGCCGGAGCCGTGCGCGTTGACGTAGTCGACGACGGTCGGGTCGACGCGGGACTCGTCGAGCGCGGCGCGGATGGCCTCCGCCATCTCCCGGCCGTCTTTCTTCAGACCGGTCATGTGGTACGCGTTGCAGCGGGTGGCGTAGCCGGTGACCTCGGCGTAGATCTGCGCGCCGCGGGCCTTGGCGGCCTCGTACTCCTCCAGGACGAACATGGCGCTGCCCTCGGCGAGGACGAAGCCGTTGCGGGAGGCGTCGAACGGCCGGGAGGCGTGCTCGGGGTCGTCGTTGCGCGTGGTGGTGGCCTTGATCGCGTCGAAGCAGGCCAGCACGATCGGGGAGATCGGGGTGTCCGACGCGCCGGCGATCATCACGTCGGCGGAGCCCTCGCGGATCAGCTGGACGCCGTAGCCCACGGCGTCGAGGCCGGAGGTGCAGCCGTCGGAGACCATGGTCACGGGGCCCTCGGCGCCGGCGGCCCAGGCGACCTCGGCGGGCATGACGCCCGGGCTGAGGTAGTCGAACATGTGCGGCGACAGGTAGTCGGGGTCGACCAGCCACTCGCGGCCCTTGTCGGCCATCACGAGGTACTCGTTCTCCAGGCTGGTCGCGGAGGCGACGGCGCTGCCGAGGCTCACGCCCACGCGGTGCGGGTCCACGCCGGCGAACTCCAGGCCGCTGTCGGCCACGGCCTCCCGGGTGCAGGCGACGGCGAACTGGGTCGCCCGGTCCATCCTGCGGATCTCCCGGGGGGAGAAGCCCTCGGCCTCGGGGAAGAAGTCGGCCTCGGCCGCCACCTGGGACCGGAACGGAGCCGCGTCGAAGAACGAGATCCGCCGGGTGGCGGTGCGGCCCGCGGTGAGCAGGTCCCAGAACTCCTTGGTGCCGGAGCCGCCCGGGGCGCGGACGCCGATACCGGTGATCACCACTCGTCGGGTCATCGCGTGGGCACGCCTTCCTTCGAGCTGAACATCGAGTCACGTTCCTTTCCGCTTGCCGTGCAGCAGATGTCCACCGCTGCCTGTCGGGGACAGCGCCGTTGGCAAGGGAAACGGTGCGGCTCGGGCCTCGAACACCGCTCGAAGACGGATGGGGTACCTCCACAAGAAACCGGCTGGCCGGTTTCTCTTGGTAATCCGACGTCAGAGAGCCCGTAGGCAGGGCTTCCGGTCGGTTTCCCATGAGGTCTGCGGCGACGTAGAGAGGGAGGAAAGTGGACAAATGCGGTCAGGGTGAATCGTTAGGTCAAGGTTTCAAAGAGTAATAGAAACAACGCAGTCGGTTTGGTACGGTCAAATGCGCCGTCGGTAGCCATCACGTGGGGAGAGACGATGGAAGCCAGATCCGTGCAACTCAGCCCTGTGTCCCCCGAGGAACCACCCTTCGGGCACCCGTCCCCCGCCGACCCCTGGGACGTGGAACCGGAGTTCTTCTCGTCACTCACGCGCAACGACCAGCGCAGGATGGCGGAGCAGTACGTGCGCGGCCTGCTGGAGGCGGAGGGCCGCAAGACCCTGCGCAACGTCGCGGAACAGATCGGCGGGAAGGCGCTCCAGCAGAGCGTCCACCACTTCATCACCGCCTCGTCCTGGAACTGGGCCCCGGTCCGGCGGGCGCTCGCGCGCCGCGCGGAGGAGGAGGTGCGCCCCCAGGCGTGGGTGGTCAACTCCACCGTCATCCCCAAGGCGGGGGTGCACTCGGTCGGCGTCGACCAGCAGTTCCTCCCCCACCTGGGCCAGACGGTCAACGGCCAGCGGGCCTTCAGCGTCTGGAGCGCCTCCGAGCGGGTCAGCGTGCCCTTCAACTGGAGTCTGGTGCTGTCCAGGAGCTGGCTGGAGGACCCGGCCCGGCGCAGCCGCGCCCACATACCCGACGCCAGCCGCGCCATCTCCCTGGAGGAGCACGCCGGAGCCGTGGCCCTGGAGGCCGCCGACTCCTGGGGGCTGCGCAGGCGCCCCGTCGTCGTGGACGTGGAGGGGCTCGACGCGGGGGCGACCGTGCGGCGCTTCGCGCGCGCGGGCGTGCCACTGATCATGCGCATCGACGGCACGACCCCGCTGCGCGTCGACGGCGCCCTGCTGCAGGGCTACAGCGACCGGGAGGTGCCCGCGCAGAACCTGATCGGCTCGATGAAGCGGATGCGCCGGCAGGTCGAGTGGTCCGACACCTCGGGGACGGGCTCGTACCGCGGGGTGGTGAGCGCGATCCCGGTGGTGCTGTCGTGCCCCGCCCCCGCGGGCGTGCCCGGGGGCACCCACCACCGGCCCATGCTGCTGATGGGCGACTGGGGCTCCTCCGACCGGTGGCCGTCGCGGATGTGGCTCACCGACTCGCGGCGGCTGCCGCTGGTCACCCTGCTGCGCCTGACCCGGCTCACGGGCGTCGTCCAGCGCGACTTCGCGGAGATATCCGAGCACACCGGCATCCGGGACTTCGCGGGCCGCTCGTTCCGCGGCTGGCACCGCCACGTCACCCTGGCCTCGGTCGCCCACCTCATCGCCGTGCGGGCGGGGGCGCGCCGCGTCCCGGCGCAGCGGCGGCGGGCGGCGGGGTCCGCCGCGCCGCTGTGCGCCTGAGCGGAGTCCGCCCCGGCGGGTCAGTCCGCCGCGCCGGGGCCGGCGATCCCGTGGAAGCCCTTCCGGTAGTACAGGAGGGGCTCCCCCTCGCCGGCCTCGGCGTGCTCCACCTCGCCGAACAGCACGAGGTGGTCACCGGCCGGCACCTGCCGCTCGGTGCGGCACTCCAGCCGGGCGAGCGCGCCCGGCAGCAGGGGCAGCCCGCGCCGGGAGCTGGTCATCCCCGGCCGGGGGAACTTGTCGGCGCCCCGGCGCGCGAAGAGCGCGGCCAGGTCCTGCTGGTCCCGGCCGAGCACGTGGACGACGAACCCCTCGGCGCCGGTGAAGGCGTCGAAGCAGTTGGCCCGCAGGTCCAGGCACACGAGCACCAGGGGCGGTTCGAGGGACACGGAGGTGAAGGAGCTGGCAGTGAAACCGTGGCTGCGGCCCTGTGCGTCCACGGTGGTCACGACCGTGACGCCGCTGGCCCAGCGGGCGAGGGACGTCCGGAACCGTTCGGCGGTGATCGTCTCTGCGAGCATCCCCCCACGCTGCTCAGCGCCGCTTGAGCCGGGATCGAGCCGTGGCGGAACCGCCGCGGCGGAACCCGCGCTTCGCTCCCCTCGGAACCCGCGCTTCGGCCCCTCGGAACCCGCGCTTCGGCCCCTCGGAACCCGCGCTTCGACCCCCTTTCGACCGGCCGTCGAGGCCGCGGCGGCACCCTCGGCGCGACCGGCGTCTCGGCGCCGTCAGTATTCGCAACCAGCTACGGAGGAACGATGGGCACGCAGCACGCCAAGGTCGCACTGGTGACCGGGGCAACCAGTGGCATCGGTCTGGCGATCGCCACCCACCTGGCCCGCAACGGCGCCCGCGTCTACCTGTGCGCCCGGGACGCGGCGAAGCTGGCGGAGACCGTCAAGTCCCTGCAGGACCAGGGCTTCGAGGCCGACGGCACCACCTGTGACGTGACCGACCGCGAGGACGTCAAGCGCTTCGTGGCCGCCGCGGTGGAGCGCTTCGGCACCGTCGACATCCTCGTCAACAACGCCGGCCGCAACGGCGGCGGCGCGATCGCCGAGATGTCCGACGAGCTCTGGTACGACGTGATCAACACCAACCTCAACAGCGTCTTCCTCGTGACGCGCGAGGTGCTGAGCGCCGGCGGCCTGCTCACCAAGGGCTGGGGCCGGATCGTCAACATCGCCTCGACGGCCGGCAAGCAGGGCGCCGTCACCGCCGCCCCGTACTCCGCCTCCAAGCACGGCGTGGTCGGCTTCACCAAGGCCCTCGGTCTCGACCTCGCGAAGACCGGCATCACCGTCAACGCCGTCTGCCCCGGCTTCGTCGAGACGCCGATGGCCGAGCGCGTCCGCGGCCACTACGCGGAGATGTACGGGATCACCCTGGAGGAGGCGGCCGAGAAGGTCACCACCCGCGTCCCGATCGGCCGCTACGTCGACGTCGAGGAGGTCGCGGCCATGGTCGACTACCTGGTCGGCGACGGCGCCTCGTCCGTGACCGCGCAGGCCCTCAACGTCTGCGGCGGCCTGGGCAACTACTAGAGTCCCCCGCGGTGCCGGACCGGGCGCGGAACACACGTGTCCGGTTCGACCGCCGCTCGAATTCCGCACGAGCCCGTCGCGGCAGCCTGTGCAGGCACCACCCACAGGCAGGCAGGACGACAGGAGCAAGCGGTGACGGATTCACCCGTAGGGACACGCATACGCACGGCGGCCGTGATCGGCGTGGGCACCATCGGCCTCGGCTGGGCCGCGCTGTTCGCCTCCGCCGGGCTGACCGTCCGGATCAACAGCCGCCGGCCGGACGCCGAGGCGCACGTCCGGAAGGCGTTCGAGCTGTACGCGGCCTCGCTGCCGGGCGGCCCCGCCGACCCGGCCGGGCTCGCCGCCCGGCTGGAGTTCGAGCCCGACGTGGCCCGCGCCGTCGAGGGCGCCGACGTCGTCCAGGAGAACGCCCCCGAGGACCTGGCCCTCAAGCAGGACCTCTTCGCCCGGATCGGCGCCGCCGCCCCCGCCCACGCGCTGCTGCTGTCGTCCACCTCCACGCTCCTTCCCGACGCCCTGGGGGCGCGGATGGCCGACCCCGGCAGGCTGCTGGTCGCCCACCCCTTCAACCCGCCGCACATCGTGCCGCTGGTCGAGATCGTCACGGGCGAGCGGACCGACCCGCGGGCCGTCGAGGAGACCGTGGCCTTCTACCGCGGCCTCGGCAAGACCCCCGTCGTGCTGCGCCGGGCCGTCCCCGGCTTCGTCGCCAACCGGCTGCAGTCCGCGCTGCTGCGCGAGAGCATCCACCTGGTCCGCGAGGGCGTCGTCTCCGTCGCCGAGCTGGACGAGATCGTCACCTCCTCGATCGGCGGCCGCTGGGCCGCGGTCGGCCCGTTCCGCGCCTTCCACCTCGGCGGCGGCCCCGGGGGCCTGCGCCACTGGTTCGAGCACCTCGGCGCCGGCCTGGAGAAGAGCTGGCAGGGGCTCGGCAACCCGCCGGTCGACGAGGAGACCGTCGCCCGGATCCTCGCCCAGGCGGAGGAGGCGTTCGGCGGCCGCACCTACGAGGAGCTCGCGGCCGAGCGCGACGCGAAGCAGACCCGGGTGATCGCCGCCGCGGGCACCGACGCCGACGCCGGTACCGACGCCGGTCCGGCGCAACGGGCGTAGCCGAGCGCGCCCATGGGGCGGACGGTTGGGTTCCGCTCGACGAGCACTCGAAGAGGACTCGAAGTCCGCTCGACGCTCGCTCGAAGCCGGCTCGAAGAACGCTCGAAAGCCGTGAGGAGTATCCGTTCGCCCGTTGACCTCAACTCCGGTTGAGGTTGAAAGATAAAGCGCACCAGCGACAACAGCGTTCAGCAGCGTTCACCAGCGTTCGCCAAAGTTCATCAGTGTTCATCAGCGTTCAGCAGAGAGAAGGACATGCCATGAAGGCGGCAGTTTTCCAGGAGTTCGGCGGCCCCGAGGTGCTCAAGGTCGAGGAGGTCGAGACCCCCCGTCCCGGCGCCGGCGAGATCCGCGTGCGCGTCAAGGCCGCCGGCGTGCAGGCGTACGACACGGCCGTCCGCGCCGGCTGGAACCCGCCCGGCATGACCATCTCCTTCCCGCAGACCATCGGCAACGACTTCGCGGGCGTCGTCGACGAGCTCGGCGAGGGCGTCACCGAGTTCGCCGTCGGCGACGAGGTCCTGGGCTGGGCCCTGCTCTCCTGCTCCGCCGAGTACCTGGTCGTCTCCGCCGAGCAGGTCGTCGCCAAGCCCGCCGGCATGCCGTGGGAGGTGGCCGGCGCGTTCTCCGCCTCGGCGCAGACCGCCCACACCGCGCTCGAGGCGCTGGAGATCGGCGCGGGCGACACCCTGCTCGTCCACGCGGCCGCCGGCGGCGTCGGCACGATCGCCGTGCAGCTGGCCCAGGTCCTGGGCGCCACGGCCATCGGCACCGCGAGCGAGCGCAACCACGAGTACCTGCGCTCCCTGGGCGCCACCCCCGTCACCTACGGCGAGGGCCTCGCCGACCGCGTCCGCGAGCTCGCCCCCGGCGGCGTCACCGCGGCCCTCGACGGCATCGGCGGCGACGCCCTCGACGTCTCCGTCGAGCTGGTGAAGGACAAGAACCGCATCGCCACCCTCGTCGACTTCGGCCGCGTCGAGGAGCTGGGCGTCCGCGCCGTCTTCAGCCAGCGGGCCAAGGAGCGCCTCGCCGGGCTCACCGCCCTCTACGCCGAGGGCAAGCTGCGCGTGGAGGTCTCCAAGACCTTCCCGCTGGAGCAGGCCGCGGACGCGCACCGCGAGATGGAGACCGGCCACGTGCGCGGGAAGATCGTCATCACCGTCGGCTGAACGATCGATCGAACGATCAACCGAGGAGACCTGCCATGAAGATCGAGATCTACTCCGACGTCCTGTGCCCGTGGTGCTACATCGGCAAGCGCCGGATAGCCGCCGCCCTGGACGGCTTCGCCCACCGCGACGAGCTGGAGATCGTCTGGCGCAGCTTCGAGCTCGCGCCGGGCGAGGGCAGCGAGCCCGGCCCGACGGCGGCCGAGGCCATGGCCGAGTGGACGGCCCCGGACGTGCTGCCGGGCCGGATCGAACTGATCAAGTCCCAGGGCCGGCAGGAGGGTCTGGAGCTCAACCTCCACAAGTCCCGCCCCGTGGGCACCTTCGACGCGCACCGCCTCACCCACTTCGCGGCCGAGCGCGGCCTGCTGGAGCCGGTCATGGAGCGGCTGTTCCACGCGTACCACACCGAGGCCCTGAACGTCGCGGACCGCGAGGTGCTGGTGCGGCTGGCGGGCGAGGCCGGGCTGGACGAGGCCGAGGTCCGCGAGGTGCTGGAGAGCGACCGCTACGCGGACGCCGTGGTCGCCGACGGGAACCGCGCCCGCCAGTTCAACGTGACGGGCGTGCCGTCCGTCGTCATCGACGGCCGCATGCCGGTCTCCGGCGTGCAGGCGCCCGAGAAGCTGCTCACCTTCATCGAGCGGGCGTGGGAGCGGGCGCACAAGGAGCCCGCGGCGTCCGTCTGAGGCCGCTGCGAGGAGCCGGCGGCGTCCGCCCGGGCCGCCGCCACACACCGTGATCTCCGCAGGTCCGCAAGGGTCCGCGGAGATCCTCGCAGGTCCGTACGAGTCCGCCCTCAGGCCGAAAACCCGCTGCCACGGCCGGAATTCGATCCGCTCTCCACCGGGGCTCCAGCCGCGTTCCGGAGTCTGTTCCCGGCGCTGGAATTGCTCCACGCCGTCTGAGAGAGGAAATGCAGTGCAGCACAAGTGGAAGCTGACGGGCGGACTTGCGGCCTCACTGGGGCTTGCTCTGACGGGGATCATGTCCTCGGCCGGAACGGCGAGTGCCGACACCGCGACGAAGACGCTCGACTACACCTGCCAGACCCGTGTGGACGGCAACTGGATCCCCGTCCCGTACTCGCGGGACTTCACCACCACGGCGCCGGCCAAGGTCGCGCCGGGCCAGACCTTCAAGGTCACCTTCGACTCGGCCCCCATCAAGGCCGTGGCGGACTTCAACAAGCTGCTCAACAACGTGAACATCGCGTACAAGACCCCGGCCAACGCCAAGGTCGTCGGCTACAAGCTGACCGGTGGCAGCAACCTCGGCACCGCCAAGCAGTGGGTCGAGCGCAACGGCACCAACTTCAACATCAAGTCCAACGGCGAGTGGGCCGGCGGCGTGGAGTTCGACTTCCCGAACCTGGAGGTCACGCTCAAGGCCCCGACCACGGCCGGTGCCACCCTCACCACCGGTGCGGGCGGCTCCAGCTTCGAGGACACGGCCTTCGGCTGGACGCGTCTGCAGACGCAGCTGAACACCTGGGACCCGTTCCAGTGCTACGCCGACCCGGCCAAGCCGGTGGCGTTCTCGACCACCACGGTCGGTTACTGACCGGTCGGGTGACCGCCCCGGGCGCGGCTGCCGGAATGCCTCCCGGCAGCCGCGCCCGGGCGTCCGCCGCACCGAAGTCCGCCGCACCGAAGTCCGCCGAACCGAAGTCCGCCGAACGAGAACGGGCACGTGATGAGCAGCGCAGTACAGCCTCCGGGGGACGTCGTACAGCCTCCCGGGGACATCGTGCAGCCTCCCGGGGACGTCGTGCAGCCTTCCGAGAACGCCGTACGGCCTTGCGGGGAGCGGACCGTCGTCGCCGTCATCGGCGCGGGCACCATCGGGCTCGGCTGGATCGCCCTCTTCCTGGACCGGGGACTCCGGGTCCGGGTCAACAGCAGACGGCCCGACGCCGAGCGGGTGGTCAGGGAGGGCCTCGCGGTCTTCGCCCCCACCCTGCCGGGCGGAGCCGCCGACGTCGGCGTGCTCATGGAGCACGTGGAGTTCGAGCCCGACATGGCCCGCGCCGTGCGCGGCGCGGCGGTCGTGCAGGAGAACGCCCCCGACGACCTCGCCCTCAAGCAGGAACTCTTCCGTACGGTCGAGCAGGCCGCTCCCGCGGAAGCGCTCCTCCTGTCCTCCACGTCCAAGCTGCTGCCCGACGACATGGGCGCGCTGATGGCCGAGCCGGGACGCGTCGTCGTGGGACACCCCTTCAACCCGCCGCACGTCGTCCCCCTGGTCGAGGTCGTCGGCGGCCGGCACACCCCCGCCGCGCTGATCGACGAGGTCACGGCCTTCTACCGGGCGGTGGGCAAGGTTCCCGTCGTCGTCCGCAAGCCCGTACCGCGCTTCGTCGCCAACCGCCTGCAGTCCGCGCTGCTGAGGGAGAGCATCCACCTCGTGCAGGAGGGCGTCGTGACGATGGCCGAACTCGACGCCGTTGTCACGCAGTCGATCGGCTTGCGCTGGGCCACGGTCGGGCCGTTCGAGGCCTTCCACCTGGGCGGCGGCGAGGGCGGCCTGCGCCGCTGGCTGGGCGGTGTGGCGCCCGGCCTGGAGCGCGCCTGGCGCGCCCCCGCCGTCCCGGCCCTGACGCCGGACGCCGTCGAGGCGCTCGGCGCCGAGGCGGACCGGACCTTCGGCACGGACTACGCCGCGCTGTCGCGCGCCCGTGACGAGAAGCAGAACGCCGTGCTCGACGCGCTCGCGCGGATCGACGCCCGGCCCGAGTCACTCAGGGAAGACGAGACCATGGAACCCCAGCCCCAGCCCCAGCCCCAGCCCCGGCAGACCCCGTCCCGGCAGACCCCGCCGCCCCAGCAGGGTGAACCGCACGTCGTGGACTTCTGGTTCGACCCGCTGTGCCCCTTCGCCTGGATCACCTCCCGGTGGATCACCGAGGTGGCCGGGAAGGCCCCGGTGACCGTCCGCTGGCACGCGATGAGCCTGGCCCTCCTCAACAGCGGCAAGGACATGCCCGAGGCGCGGCGCACGATGCTCGACCTCTACTGGGGCCCGGTCCGGGTGCTGGCCGCCGCCCGCGCCGCCCACGGCGACGCCGTCACCGGCCCGCTCTACACGGCGATGGGCTCCCGCTTCCACGCCCCCGGCGGCATCTTCGAGCCCGTCCGCACCGCCCCGGCCGAGGAGTTCCGCGCGGCGATGATCGAGGGGCTCGGCAGGACGCGCCCGGACATCGAGGCGGCCCTGGCCGAGACCGGGCTGCCCGCCGGGCTGATCGACGCCATGGACGACGACCGCTGGGACGACGAGCTGCGCGCCTCGCACGCCCGGGTGCCCTCGGACGGCCTCGGCCAGGAGCTGATCGGCGTCCCGACGATCTCCGTCGACGGCGGCGCGGGCCAGTTCGGCCCGGTCCTGACGGAGATACCGCGCGGCGAGCGGGCGGTACGGCTCTGGGAGGCCTTCCGGACCCTGGCCGGCGACCCGGCGTTCTTCGAGCTGAAGCAGAGCACGGGGCGCACCGAGCCCCTGACCCACTGACTCACTGACTCACTGCCCCACCGATCCGACGATGCGACCGATCAACTGGAGGAATCTCAGATGCGTGTGATCCGTATCCGTGAGTTCGGGGGCCCGGAGGTCATGCGGGTCGAGGAGACCCCCGTGCCGCAGCCGGGCCCCGGCGAGGTGCTGATCGCCGCCGAGGCGATCAGCGTGGGCTTCGCGCAGACGCAGATGCGGCGCAACATCTTTCCCGCGCCGATGTGGCGGCCCGAGTTCCCGATCGTGCTCGGCGGCGACGTCATCGGGCGCGTCGCGGGCGTGGGCGCCGGGGTGACGGGCTTCCGCGAGGGCGACCGCGTCGGCGCGTTCACCCTCCACGGGGCGTACGCCGACTACGTGGTCGTCGACGCGGCCACGGTCCTGCCCGTGCCGGAGGGCCTCGACGCCGCGCAGGCCACCGCCCTCCCCTCGCCCGGCCCCATCGGCACCGGCACCCTGGGCACGGCGAACCTGCGCCCGGGCGAGAGCGTCCTGGTGCACGCCGCGTCCGGCGGCATCGGCCACCTGAGCGTGCAGTGGGCCAAGGCCCACGGCGCCGGCCCGGTCATCGCCACCGCGAGCTCGGCCGAGAAGCTCGACTTCGCCCGCGCCCTCGGCGCCGACGTCGTCGTCGACTACAGCCGCGAGGGCTGGGCCGACGAGGTTCGCGAGGCCACCGGCGGCGCCGGCGTCGACATCATCCTCGACAGCATCGGCGGCGACGTCCTCCGCCAGGGCGTCGGCCTGCTGGCGCCCTTCGGCCGCCTGGTCTTCTACGGCTCCGCGGGCGGCGGGCTGGAGATCCCCCGGATCTCCCCCATGGAACTCATCGAGATGAAGTTCATCACCGGCTTCGCCCTCTCCCGCTGGCGCGCCGCCCGCCCGAAGGAGTACCTCGCCAACCACGAGGAACTGGCCGCCGGCCTCGCCGACGGCACGATCCGGCACGCGGTGCACGCCACGTACCCCCTCGAAGAGGTCGGCCGGGCCCACGAGGAGATCGAGTCCCGGGCCCACATCGGGCGCATCGTGCTGCTGCCCTGACACCCCCGCACCGAGATTGGAACCGCCTTGCCGGACACGAACGCCCAGCACCCCACCCGCCTCGCCGTGATCGTCGGCAGCACCCGCAAGGACCGCTTCGGTCCGGTCGTCGCCGACTGGTTCACCGCCCACGCCCGGGAGCGCGCCGACCTGGACGTCGACGTCATCGACCTGGCCGAGGCCGACCTGCCGCACGTCCTGGAAGGACCCGGCGAGGACGGCACGCACCCCTCGGCGGCGGTGCGCGCCTTCGCGGCGCGGATCGACCGGGCCGACGTCTTCGCCGTCATCACGCCCGAGTACAACCGCGGTTACCCCGCCGCGCTCAAGCAGGCCATCGACTCGGTGTACACCGAGTTCCACGCCAAGCCGGTCGGCTTCGTCAGCTACTCCGGCGGCGCGACCGGCGGCGTGCGCGCCGTCGAGCAGCTCCGGTCGGTCTTCGCCGAGCTCCACACCGTGACGCTGCGGGACGGCGTGGCCATCCCCTCCGCCTACGCCGCCTTCGACGACGACGGGCAGCCGCGGGACACCGAGGGCGTCAACGGCGCCGCGAAGAAGCTGCTCGACCAGCTGCTGTGGTGGGCCGTCGCCCTGCGCGAGGCGCGGGCCAGGTCCCCGTACACCGCCTGAGGGTCCACGGGCCGCGGCGCACCCGGGCCGCGGCGCCGTCGCGTGTCCGCACGCCCGGCCGGCCGGGAAAGCCCGGCCGGGAAAGCCCGCCCGGGAAGCCCGCCCAGTAGAGCCCGCCCGGGAAAGCCTGCTCGAAAACGTCCGACATCCCACGTCCGACATCCCACGTTCCACGTCCCACGTCCTAGGGAGCGATGTGTCCCGCCGCCTGTTCACCTCGGAGTCCGTGACCGAGGGTCACCCCGACAAGATCGCTGACCAGATCAGCGACACGATCCTCGACGCTCTGCTCAAGGAGGACCCGACCTCCCGCGTGGCCGTCGAGACCCTGATCACCACCGGCCTGGTGCACGTGGCCGGCGAGGTGACGACGAAGGCCTACGCGCCGATCGCCTCGCTCGTGCGCAACAAGATCCTGGACATCGGCTACGACTCCTCGACGAAGGGCTTCGAC
Organism: Streptomyces telluris; assembly: GCF_024519335.1. Taxonomy (NCBI): domain Bacteria; kingdom Bacillati; phylum Actinomycetota; class Actinomycetes; order Kitasatosporales; family Streptomycetaceae; genus Streptomyces; species Streptomyces telluris. The sequence goes on along the minus strand of NZ_JANIID010000053.1, from coordinate 606 downwards.
GGTTCTTCGTGTGGTGTGTCGGTGTCGATCGGCGCGCAGTCGCCGGACATCGCCCAGGGTGTGGACGCGGCCTACGAGGCGCGTGTGGAGGGTGACGAGGACGAGCTGGACCGGCAGGGTGCGGGCGACCAGGGTTTGATGTTCGGCTACGCGTGCGACGAGACGCCCGAGCTGATGCCGCTGCCGATCCACCTGGCCCACCGGCTTTCCCGGCGCCTGTCGGAGGTCCGCAAGAACGGGACCATCCCCTACCTGCGCCCCGACGGCAAGACCCAGGTCACCATCGAGTACGACGGCAACAAGGCCGTCCGCCTCGACACGGTCGTGGTGTCCTCGCAGCACGCCGCGGACATCGACCTGGACGCCCTCCTGGCTCCGGACGTCCGGAAGTTCGTGGTGGAGCACGTTCTCAAGGAGCTCGTCGAGGACGGCATTGCGCTGGACACCGACGGCTACCGGCTGCTGGTGAACCCGACCGGTCGCTTCGAGATCGGTGGCCCGATGGGTGACGCGGGTCTGACGGGCCGGAAGATCATCATCGACACGTACGGCGGCATGGCCCGTCACGGCGGCGGTGCCTTCTCGGGCAAGGACCCGTCCAAGGTG
>NZ_JANIID010000052.1:0-33267 GCF_024519335.1 Streptomyces telluris | reverse complement strand
CAGGCAGCATTGCGGTGCCCCCACCGTGGGGTCGCCCGCGGCGGGCTCGTGCGGAGCCCCGGCCGGGGGCGCTCGGCACCGCCGGGATCCCCGGTGGGGGCTGAGCGCCGTCGCGGCGGGTTCGAGAGGCCTGGCCTCCCGGACTTCAGTGGTGCGAGTCCGGTCGGCCGGGCAGCCCCCCCCCCGCCATGGTGCTCAGCCCCCACCGGAGGTGCCCGGCGGTGCCGCACCGGCCGCCGCTCGCCTACGCCGCCTGCAGTTCCTCCGTGTCCTGGGGGGCTCGGATGCCCAGGTCCCGGAGGACTGCCAGTGCGGCCCTCCGGCCTGAGAACAGGGCTCCCTGGACCGTGCTGGTGTCGCGGTGGTCGCCGCAGACGTACAGGCCCGACAGGAGCCGCACCGGGCGGCGGACGTCGTGGGGGGCCGGCATGGCCGGGACCGCTTCCGGGTCGTGGTGGGCCGCGAGGAGCTGCCAGCCGGCGGCCGGGGCGCCGTAGACGCGGGCGAGCTGGGCGCGCGCGGCGCGGTCGAGCTCGGCGAGGGGCAGGCCCGCGGCTGCGCCCAGCACCGTCGAGGTGATCAGGGGCCGCCCCGCCGGCGCCCGCGAGGGGTCCACCTCGCTGGTCACCATGGTGTGGGCGACGGGCCCGCGGCGGCCCGCGGCGATGATGAGCGACGCCTCGCGCAGCGGTGGTTCGTCCGCGGTGTGGTGGAGCACGGTCACCGGGTGGAAGCCGGGCAGCCGCAGGCCGGGGATGAGTTCGGCGGCGGCGCGCGCACCCGTGGCCACGACGACCGAGCGGCACCGCAGGACGCCGTGCTCGGCGGTGGTCACGGAGGTGGTGCAGGCGGCCTTGGCGTGGACGCCGGTGCGCACCGTGCCGGGCGGCAGCAGGTCCGCCAGCAGCGCCGGTACGGTGTCGGCCCCGCCGGCCGGCAGACAGAGGCGGCCACGCGCGTAACCCCGCAGGACGAGGTCGGCGCAGCGGCTGGACGTGGTCAGGTCCGGATCGCACAGCAGGGACGCCAGCAGGGGCCGCAGGAACACCTCGACGGTGCGGGCGGGCAGGCCGCGGCCCGCGAGCGTCTCGGCGGTGGTCCGGTCGGGCCGGGCGAGGACGCGGTGGGCGGGCAGGGCGGCGAGGCGGCCCAGCGCGGTGCCCAGCCGGGCCTGGTCGAGGCCGCCGGCCCGGGACGCCCGCGCCGCGGTCGCGAGGGCCCGTGCCGTGGTGAACGCGCGCTTGGCCGTGCGGGGTTCGGCCGTGCGCTGGTTGCGCCCGTCGGCGTGGACGAGGACCCCCGGTGTGAACGGCTTCAGGACGAGCGCGTCGAGGCCGGGGGTGCGGAGGAGCTCCGGGAAGGAGGTGTTGAGCAGCTGGGCCGTGCGGTCCAGCCGGAAGCCGTCGGCGCGGTCGGTGGCCATCCGCCCGCCGACGTGGGGGGCGGCCTCCAGGACGGCGACCGTAACCCCTGCGGCCGTGAGCCGGTGCGCCGCCGAGAGCCCGGCGAGGCCGGCTCCCACGATGACGACGTCGGCGTCGATAGCGGTGTCGCGTGCGCTGCTGAGCACGTGCCCTCCCGGGTTCGGTCCGCTCGCTCGGTGCCCTGATGCCCTCAACGGGCCGTGGCGATGCGCGATTTGACTTGACCGTAGAGAGAAATTCGGTCAATAACAGTCGCGCACGGACAGGGCACGGTCGCACGGCGGGTAGCACGGCCGCCGGCCGCGTGCGCGGTCCGCGGTCAGCGTGTGTCCGCCAGCGCCGCTCGTACGGCGCTCTCGACATCGGGGAAGGTGAAGGAGAAGCCGGAGTCCAGCAGCCGCCGGGGCACGACCCGCTGACTGCCCAGCACGTCCGTGGCCATCTCGCCGAGGGCCAGCCGGAGCAGCGGGGCGGGCGCGGGGAACAGCGCCGGGCGGTGCAGCACGCGCCCCATCACCTCGGTCACCTGACGGTTGGTGACCGGATGGGGGGCGGTGAGGTTGACGGGCCCGGCCACGTCGTCGGCCTCCAGGAGGTGGCGGAGCGCGGCGACGTGGTCCTGCAGGGCGATGAAGCTCCAGTACTGCCGCCCGTTGCCGAGGCGCCCCCCGAGGCCCGCCCGGAAGAGCGGGAAGAGCTTGCCCCACGCGCCGCCCTCGCGGGCCACGACCAGCCCGGTGCGCGCGAAGACGGTCCGTACGCCCGCCTCGGCCGCGGGCCCGGCCGCGTCCTCCCACTCCTGGCAGACGCCGGCGAGGAAGCCGTGCCCGGGCGGGGTGCTCTCGTCGGCGAGCCGGTCGCCCGTGTCTCCGTAGATCCCGATCGCGCTGCCGCTGACGAGCACGCGCGGCGGGGTGTCGAGGGAGGCGAGGGCCTCGGCGACGGCGGCGGTGCCGAGGACGCGGCTGTCCCGGATCTCCTTTTTGTAGGAGGCCGTCCAGCGGTGGTCGCCGACGCCCGCCCCCGCCAGGTGCACCACGCCCGTGCAGCCGGCGAGACCGGAGGCGTCGACGGTCTGCCGCAGGGGGTCCCAGGAGACCTCGCCCCGCGCGCGGGCCTCGCGCCGCACGAGGCGTACCACCTCGTGGCCGTCCGCTCGCAGGGAGCGCACGAGCGCCGTGCCGATGAGCCCGGTGGAACCGGTGATCGCGATCCGCATACGCCTCATCCTGCCCGCGGGTCCCGAAAAAATGGCAGAGGGGTCGCGGGGCGCGCCTGGCACAGTGGCCCCATGGTGAATCCGATCATCCGTACGGCCACCGAGGCCGACGGCGCAGCCCTCGCCGAGCTGGACCGGCGCACATGGTCCCCCCTGCACGCGGTGCAGCCGCGGCCCGAGCCGCCGTACGAACCGTTCTTCACCGAGCGGAACCGCCCGGAGCACATCCTGGTGGCCGAGGCCGGTGACCGGCTCGCGGGCTACATACGGCTGGTGGCGCCCACGCCGCTCGCCTGCAACGCCCACGTGCGGCAGATCCAGGGGCTGGCGGTGGACGACGACTTCCGCGGGCAGGGCGTCGCCCGGGCGCTGCTGCGCGCGGCGGCGGAGGAGACTCTGCGGCAGGGGGCGGTCCGGCTCACGCTGCGGGTGCTCGGGCACAACGCGCCCGCCCGGAGCCTGTACGCCTCGGAGGGCTTCGTCGTGGAGGGCGTGCTGCCGGGGGAGTTCCTGCTGGAGGGCGCCTACGTCGACGACGTGATGATGGGGCGCTCCCTGGCTCCCTGATTCCTGACTCCCTGAGCCGGGCCCCTATTCCCTGAACCGCTCCCACAGCGCGGGGAACCGCTCGGCGAGCGCCGCCTCGTCCTCCGGGTCGACGGGCGTGCCGAGCGGCTCCGCCGGCTGGTCGGGCAGCCCCAGGTCGGGGGTTTCGGCCCCGGTGAGCTGCTCGTACGCCTCGTCGGCCGCGTAGCCCAGGTCCTCGCCGTCCCCGTCGACCTCCTCGTCGAAGTCCTCCAGGAGTTCGGCGAGCCGGTCCGGGTCGTGCATCGCCCCTTCGAACACCTCCCGGCCCTGGCCGATCAGCCAGCACCGGAAGTAGTCGAAGACGTCGTCGCTCGCGCCGTTGAGCATGACCGCCGCCGCGCCCCACAGGTCCCACAGGTAGGCGCGGTTGTAGCGGGACTCGAAGTGCCGGGCGAAGTCCACCACGCGCTCGGGGTCGAGCTGCATCAGCCGCTCGACCAGCAGGTCCGCCTGGTCCTCGGCGTCGCCCTCGGCGGCCTCGCGCGTGGCGTCGATCAGTTCCCAGAACTCCGTCTCGTCCACGCCACCAGCATCGGGCCAAGCACCGGCCCCCGCACGCGGAGCGGGGCGGATGCGGCCGTCTCGTTACCGGGGCGTGCCACCGGGCGCGGTGTGACGCGTGAAACAGGACAGAGGGTGTCTTGTTTCGGTGACAGGGTCACGACCGTACCGAGAGAGGAGACCCGAGGACATGGGTACGCAGGCACAGACGCAGACGCAGACGCAGACGCAGACGCAGTCGCAGGGCGGCCGGCCGCTCGCGGGGAAGGTCGCGCTCGTGGCGGGGGCCACCCGCGGCGCGAGCCGCGCGACGGCGGTCGAGCTCGGCCGGGCCGGTGCGGTCGTCTACGTGACCGGCCGGACCACGCGCGGGCACCGCAGCGAGGTCGGGCGGCCCGAGACCGTCGAGGAGACGGCCGAACTGGTGACGGAGGCCGGAGGGACGGGCATCGCCGTGCCCACCGACCACTTGGAGCCGGCGCAGGTGGAGGCGCTCGTGCAGCGCGTCGAGCGCGACCACGGGCGGCTCGACGTGCTCGTCAACGGCCTGTGGGGAGGCGATCACCTCGTCGGCTTCCCCGACGCCTTCACCAGGAAGATGTGGGAGCACGACCTGGACGCGGACCTGCGCATCCTGCGGCTCGGCATCGACTCCCACCTGATCACCAGCCGCTTCGCGCTGCCGCTGCTGACGCGGCGGCCCGGCGGGCTGGTGGTCGAGGTGACCGACGGGACGGCCGAGTACAACGCGAACTACCGCGGTCACCTCGCCTTCGACCTCGCCAAGTACGCGCCGATCCGCATGGCGAAGGGGCTCGCCGAGGAGCTCCGGGACCTCGGGTGCACCGCGGTCTGCCTCACGCCGGGGTACCTGCGGTCGGAGGCGATGCTGGACACGTACAAGAAGGTGACCGAGGAGACCTGGCGCGACGCCCTGCGGGAGGACCCGCACTTCTGCATCTCGGAGAGCCCGGCCTACGTCGGGCGCGCGGTGGCCGCGCTCGCCGGCGACCCCGAGGTGGCGCGGTGGAACGGGCAGTCGCTGTCCAGCGGACAGCTGGCCCGCGTCTACGGCTTCACCGACACCGACGGGACACAGCCGGACGCGTGGGGGTACATCACCGCCCTGGAGGCGGGGGAGGAGCCCCGGGAGGCGGACTACCGCTGACGGTGGAGCGGGTCCGGGGCGGGCCCCCGCCCCGCCGCGCCGGCCTCAGCGGTACAGCCCGGCCATCCTTCTCGCCGCTTCCGCGAAGCGCTCGCGCAGCTCCGGCGGGTCCAGGACCTCCGCTTCCGGGCCCAGGCCGAGCAGCTGCTCGTAGGCCACCTCCAGGGACTCCACGGCCAGGGCGACCGTGACGCGCCCGAGGGGGTCGGGGTCCGGGGCGGCCGCCAGGGCGTCGGCGGCGGCCGCGCCGTCCGTCACGTGCGGCAGGCGCCGGGCGCCCTCCGGGGTGAGGCGCAGGCCGACGCGGTCGCGCAGGATCGAGCGGGCGAACTCCGCCGCCCGCTCCTCCCAGAAGGCCGGCAGGTCGAACGCCTCGTCCCGTTCGAAGCGGTCCGCCCCGGCGGCCACGGCCGTGAAGCGGTCCACCCGGTAGACGCGGAACTGCCCGCCGGCGCGGGCCGCGACGTACCAGACGCCCCCTTTGAGGATCAGTCCGTACGGCTCCAGCTCGCGCTCGACCTCGGTGTCCCGCCGCCGGTAGCGGGCGGTGACGGGGCGGTCGTCCCACACGGCGTCCGCGACGGCGGGCAGCAGGGGCGGCGGGTCGCCCTCGCGCCACCAGCCGGGTGCGTCGAGGTGGAAGCGCCGGGCCGCGGACGCGGAGGCGTCGCGGAGCTCCGGCAGGAGGGCGGCGGAGACCTTGAGGCGGGCGGCCGAGGCCGCGTCGGCCAGGCCCATCTCGCGCAGCGCGGAGGGGACCCCGGAGAGGAACAGCGCCTCCGCCTCGGTCCGGCCGAGGCCGGTCAGGCGCGTGCGGTAGCCCCCGACGAGGCGGTAGCCGCCCGTGCGGCCGCGGTCGGCGTAGACGGGAACACCCGCTTCGGACAGCGCGAGGACGTCCCGGGCGATAGTGCGCTCGGAGACTTCCAGCTGCCGGGCCAGTTCGGTGCCCGTCATCGAAGGGCGGGACTGGAGCAGCAGCACCAATTTGATCAGCCGTGCGGCGCGCATGGCTCACAGGTTAAGGGGAGTGGCGACAGGAGCCGGTGCGCAGCCAGGGCAGGAAGACGCACGGGCTCCTGTCGTCACTTCTGAGCCGTTCCGCGACACAGGACAGGGCGCGCGGGACGGCTCGACGGAGACTGTACGCCCCTGATCGATGATCGATCAATCCTTGAGACCCAACAGAAACCATGCGACGGGGAACGGCGGGGGCTCAGATCCGCGGGGCGCAGCTCAGCACGTGCGTCTTGAGCAGCTCCCCGATCGCCGGGTCGCGCCGCCGGAACGCGGCCACGATCTCGGCGTGGTCCTCCGCGTGGGCGCGGGGCTCCGGGCTGAGCCAGCGGATCGACAGCGTCGTCCACACCTCGATGCCCAGCGACTCCCAGGTGTGCAGCAGAACGGCGTTGCCCGCGGCCTTCACGATCTCCCGGTGGAAGGCGACCGTGTGCCGCACCTGCGCCTCGCCGTCGCCCAGCCGGTCCGCCTCGTACAGCGCGGCCACCTCCGGCTCCAGCGCCGAGACGTCCTCGGCCAGCGCGGGCGCGGCCAGCTCCGCGGCCACCTGTTCCAGGCCGGCCCGGACCGGATAGCTCTCCTTGAGGTCCGTGGCGGTCAGCTCGCGGACCCGGACGCCCTTGTTGGGCGAGGACTCGATCAGCCGCAGGGACTCCAGCTCGCGCAGCGCCTCGCGCACCGGCGTCTGGCTCACCGCCAGCTCGGCGGCGATCCGCCGCTCGACGATCCGCTCGCCCGGCTGCCAGCGCCCGCCGACGATCCCTTCGAGGATGTGCTCGCGGATCTGCTCACGCAGCGAGTGCACGACGGGTGTGGCCATGGGAGAGGCTCCTCAGCGGGGTGGTGCGCGGTAGTGCGGGGTGGTGCGCGGTAGTGCGGGGTGGTGCGGGGGTGCGGGCGGTGGTGACTCGGTGCGTGACTCGATTATCCCGGCGGTGCACAAGGGCGCGGCCCCGGCTCGTACGAAACGAGCCGGGGCCGCGCCCTGGAGACATCCTGCGGTGCCGCGAGGACTACAGACCGATCTCGGCCTCGAACTCGGCGGCCTCCAGCAGCTCCTTGATCGCCGTCAGGTAGCGGGCGGCGTCGGCGCCGTCCACCAGACGGTGGTCGTAGGAGAGCGTCACGTAGGTCATGTCGCGGACGGCGATGGTCTCGCCCAGCTCCGGGTGGCTGATGACCACCGGGCGCTTGACGGTCGCACCGATGCCCAGGATCGCGACCTGGTTCGGGGGCACGATGACCGTGTCGAACAGCGCACCGCGCGAGCCGGTGTTGCTGATCGTGAAGGTCGCGCCGGACATCTCGTCCGGGCTGATCTTGCCGGTGCGGACCTTGCCGGCCAGCTCCGCGGTCTTCTTGGCGATGCCCGCGATGTTGAGGTCACCCGCACCCTTGATGACCGGGGTCATCAGGCCCTTCTCCGAGTCGACGGCGATGCCGACGTTCTCGGAGTCGAAGTAGGTGATGGTGCCCTCGTCCTCGTTGATCCGGGCGTTGATGACCGGGAAGGCCTTCAGCGCCTGGACGGCGGCCTTGACGAAGAACGGCATCGGCGACAGCTTGACGCCCTCGCGCTGGGCGAAGGAGTCCTTGGCCTTGCCGCGCATCCGCATGATCTTGGTGATGTCCACCTCGATCACGGAGCTCAGCTGAGCCTGGCCGTGCAGCGCCTTCATCATGTTGTCGGCGATGACCTTGCGCATGCGCGGCATCTTGACCGTCTGACCGCGCAGCGGCGAGGCCTGCAGGGCCGGAGCCTTCGGCGCGGCGGCGGCCGGGGCGGCAGCCGGGGCCGGGGCGGCCTTGGCGGCCTCCGCGGCGGCGATGACGTCCTGCTTGCGGATGCGGCCGCCGACGCCGGTGCCCTGGACCCGGGTGAGGTCCACGGCGTTCTCGGCGGCGAGCTTGCGCACCAGCGGCGTGACGTAGGCACCGTCGGTGACGGCGGCAGCGGCGGCCGGGGCCGGCGCCGCGGGGGCGGCCGGAGCGGCCGGCGCGGGAGCCGGAGCCGGAGCGGCCGGGGCGACCGGGGCGACCGGAGCGGCAGGGGCCGCGGCCGGAGCCGGGGTCGCCGGGGCGGCCGGAGCAGCAGCCGGGGCCGGGGCGGCCGGGGCGGCGGCGGGGGCGGCCGGAGCGGCAGCGGCCGGAGCCGCACCCGCGGCACCGATCACGGCCAGCTTGGCGCCGACCTCGGCGACCTCGTCCTCACCGACGGCGATCTCCAGCAGCACGCCGGAGACCGGGGCCGGGATCTCGGTGTCGACCTTGTCGGTGGAGACCTCGAGCAGCGGCTCGTCGGCCTCGACCGTCTCGCCGACCTGCTTCAGCCAGCGGGTGACGGTGCCCTCGGTGACGGACTCGCCCAGCGCGGGCAGGACCACGTCGGTGCCCTGGGCGGCGCCGGCGGCCGGAGCCTCGGCGGCGGCCGGGGCCGCGGGGGCCCCGGCCACGGGGGCGGCCTCGGCCGGAGCGGCCGGGGCGGCGGGGGCCTCGGCGGCCGGGGCCGGAGCCTCGGCAGCGGCCGGAGCCGGGGCGGCGGCGGGGGCGCCGCTGCCGTCGTCGATGATCGCGAGCTCGGCGCCGACCTCGACCGTCTCGTCCTCGCCCACCTTGATGGAGGCGAGGATGCCGGACGCGGGGGCCGGGATCTCGGTGTCGACCTTGTCGGTGGAGACCTCGAGCAGCGGCTCGTCGGCCTCCACGCGCTCACCCTCGGCCTTGAGCCAACGGGTGACGGTGCCCTCGGACACGCTCTCGCCGAGCGCCGGCAGGGTTACGGAAACCGCCATGGTTGCGGTTGCTCCTTACGAGTAGTGCGGATGGTGGTGCGCTCGGGACTTAGTCGTGCGAGTGCAGCGGCTTGCCGGCCAGGGCCAGGTGAGCCTCGCCCAGAGCCTCGTTCTGCGTCGGGTGCGCGTGGATGAGCTGCGCGACCTCGGCCGGCAGCGCCTCCCAGTTGTAGATCAGCTGGGCTTCGCCGACCTGCTCGCCCATGCGGTCACCGACCATGTGGACACCGACGACGGCACCATCCTTGACCTGGACGAGCTTGATCTCGCCCGCGGTCTTCAGGATCTTGCTCTTGCCGTTGCCCGCGAGGTTGTACTTCAGAGCGACGACCTTGTCGGCGCCGTACAGCTCCTTGGCCTTCGCCTCGGTGATGCCGACGGAAGCGACCTCGGGGTGGCAGTACGTGACGCGCGGCACGCCGTCGTAGTCGACCGGCACGGGGTTGAGACCGGCCAGCCGCTCCGCAACCAGGATGCCCTCTGCGAAGCCGACGTGCGCGAGCTGGAGGGTCGGGACGAGGTCACCGACGGCCGAGATGGTCGGCACGTTGGTGCGCATGTACTCGTCGACCAGGACGTAGCCGCGGTCCATCGCGACGCCCTGCTCCTCGTAGCCCAGGCCCTGGGAGACCGGGCCGCGGCCGATGGCGACCAGCAGCACCTCGGCCTCGAACTCCTTGCCGTCCGCAAGGGTGACCTTGACGCCGTCGGCGGTGTACTCCGCCTTCTGGAAGAAGGTGCCGAGGTTGAACTTGATGCCGCGCTTGCGGAACGCGCGCTCCAGCAGCTTGGAGCTGTTCTCGTCCTCGACCGGGACGAGGTGCTTCAGGCCCTCGACGATGGTGACGTCGGTGCCGAAGGACTTCCACGCGGAGGCGAACTCGACGCCGATGACGCCGCCGCCCAGGATGATCGCGGACTTCGGGACGCGGTCCAGGACGAGCGCGTGGTCCGAGGAGATGATGCGGTTGCCGTCGATCTCCAGGCCCGGCAGCGACTTCGGCACGGAGCCGGTCGCGAGGAGGACGTGGCGGCCCTGGACGCGCTGACCGTTCACGTCGACCGAGGTCGGGGACGACAGGCGGCCCTCGCCCTCGATGTAGGTCACCTTGCGGGAGGCGACCAGGCCCTGCAGGCCCTTGTACAGGCCGGCGATCACGTCGTCCTTGTACTTGTGGACGCCCGCGATGTCGATGCCCTCGAAGGTGGCCTTGACACCGAACTGCTCGCTCTCGCGAGCCTGGTCCGCGACCTCACCGGCGTGCAGCAGCGCCTTGGTGGGGATGCAGCCGTTGTGCAGGCAGGTGCCGCCCAGCTTGTTCTTCTCGATCAGGGCGACGTCGAGACCCAGCTGCGCTCCGCGCAGGGCGGCGGCGTAACCGCCGCTACCGCCTCCGAGGATCACTAGGTCGAAAACGGTGCTGGCGTCGTTCGCCACGTCACGTCCTCCATGCATGGGTACGCCGGAGCCGGTCACCGATGACCGGGCGGCGGCTGTCGTTCGGCCGCGTTTCTTCGGCCCTGTGATTAGGGGGGCCCTGTCCTGCCGAGACAACATCTTCGCATTTGTTGACGGACGGCGGGACGCCGGGCCGGTCCCGGAGGCGACGGTTGCGTCACCTTCGGGGGTTACTCGTGCGTACGGCCGAGGTATTTCGTTACAAGCGAACGGATCCGCACGGCCCCGGGCAAAAGCCGCGGGACCGTGCGAGCCGTACGGGCCGTGCGGACCGTGGGTGACGCCTAGCCGAGGTCGCCGGCGGCGGTGTGCTCCGCCAGGCGGACCAGCGTGCGGACCGCGGAACCGGTGCCGCCCTTCGGGGTGTAGCCGTACGGGGCGCTCTCGTGGTACGCCGGGCCCGCGATGTCCAGGTGCGCCCAGGCGATGCCCTCGCCCACGAACTCCTTCAGGAAGATGCCCGCGAGCAGGCCGCTGCCCATCCGCTCGCCCATGTTGGCGAAGTCGGCGACCGGGGAGTCCATGGCCTTGCGCAGCTCGGCCGGGAGCGGCATCGGCCACGCCTGCTCGCCGACCTCCTCGGCGATCTCGTAGACCGAGGTGCGGAACGCGTCGTCGTTGCCCATGACGCCGAACGTGCGGTTGCCCAGCGCGAGCACCATGGCACCCGTCAGGGTGGCGACGTCCACGATCGCGTCCGGGTTCTCCTCGGAGGCGCGGGCCAGGGCGTCGCCCAGGACCAGGCGGCCCTCGGCGTCCGTGTTGAGGACCTCGACGGTCTTGCCGCCGTACATCTTCAGGACGTCACCCGGGCGGGTGGCGGAGCCGGAGGGCATGTTCTCCGCGAGGGCCAGCCAGCCCGTCACGTTGACCTGCAGGCCCAGGCGGGCGGCGGAGACGACCGCGGCGAACACGGCGGCCGCGCCGGCCATGTCGCACTTCATGGTCTCGTTGTGGCCGGCCGGCTTCAGGGAGATGCCGCCCGAGTCGTAGGTGATGCCCTTGCCGACGAGGGCCAGGGTCTTCTCCGCCTTCGGGTGGGTGTAGCCGATCCGCACCAGGCGCGGCGGGGCGTCCGAGCCGCGGCCGACGCCCATGATGCCGCCGAAGCCGCCCTTCAGCAGGGCCTTCTCGTCCAGCACCTCGACCTTGAGGCCGAACTCCTTGCCGGCGGTCTGGGCCGCGGCGGCGAAGGTCTTCGGGTCGAGCTCGTTCGGCGGCATGTTGACGAGGTCGCGGGCGCGGTTGACCTCTTCGGCCACGGTCGTGGCGCGCTCGGCCGCGGCCTTGAAGGCCTTGTCGCGCGGCTTGCCGCCCAGCAGGGCGATCTCGGCGAGCGGGGCGCCCTTGTCGTTCTTGTCGTTCTTCTTCGCTGCGGTGCCGGCCGGGCGGTAGGAGTACGCGCCGAGCAGGGCGCCCTCCGCGACCGCGCCGGCGGCGTCGGCGTCCTCGACGGGCAGCGCGAACGCGGCCTTCTTGGTACCGGCCAGCGCACGGGCCGCGGAACCCGCGGCGCGGCGCAGGGCCTCGTGGGCGAAGCCCTCGTCCTTCGCCGGGGCTTCGCCCAGGCCGACCGCCAGCACGACCGGGGCCTTCAGCCCGGACGGGGCGGGGAGCTTGGTCGTCTCCCCCTCGCCGCCGGTGGCGCCGAGGGCCTCCAGGACGGCGGCCAGCTTGCCGTCGAAGGCCTTGTCAACGGCTTCGGCGCCGGCCGCGACGACGGGGCCCTTCGGGCCCTTCGCCACGCCGATGACGACGGCGTCCGCGCGCAGCGTCGCCGCACTGGAAGTGCTGAGAGTCAGAGCAGACACGGTGGTGAGGTCCCTACTTCCGTTGAGTTTCTCGGCCGAGCGGGTGGGTCGGCCGCACCCCGGGCATCGTATGCGCCATATCGCTGTGGGGGGCATCCAAGGGTCGTTCAGGAGTGCGTGGTTCGGTCGGCGCCGGGCCCGCGACCGTCTCCGCCGCAGCGGTGATCAGCCGTCGTGGCGCGTACCGGCGGTGCGGCGGCCGGCTCGGCCGGAACGGGCACCGCCGGGCCGGTCGAGTGGGGTTCCCGTCGTTGCGGCGGTGAGAAGTGCCCGGTGGGCGCCCTGTTCACCGGCGGCGCCGGGCCGGGTCAGCCCAGGGACAGGGTCACCAGGGCCGCCGTCGCCGCCGTCTCCGCGAGGGCGCCGAAGACGTCGCCCGTCACGCCGCCGAAGCGGGACACGCACCGGCGGAGGAGCAGCTCCGCGCCGATGAGGCCGACCGCGGCCGCCGCGGCCGTGCGGAGGGGGCCGTACGGGCCCAGGAGGGCGCCCCACGCCGCGCAGGCGGCCACCACCGCCACCCCGGCCGCCAGCGCGCCGCGCGGCGGCACCGCGCCCGCCACGGCCGCCCCCAGGCCCTCCGGGCGGGCCGCCGGCACGGAGGGGCGGCACGCGAGGGTCAGGGCGCAGCGGGCCGTCACGGCCGCCGTCAGCGCCGCGAGCGCCCCCCGCAGCGGGGACGCCGCGTACGCCCCGGACAGCGCCGCCACCTGCGCCAGCAGGACGAGCAGGAGCGTCACGACCCCGAACGGCCCGATGTCCGACTGCTTCATGATGCGCAGCGCGTCGTCCGCCGGCTTCCCGCTGCCCAGCCCGTCCGCGACGTCCGCCAGGCCGTCCAGGTGCAGCCCGCGGGTGAGGACCGCCGGCACGGCGACCGCGGCCACCGCCGCGAGCAGCGGCCCGGACCCCAGCGCCAGGAGCGCCGCCCCCGCCGCCGCGGCCCCCGCGCCCACCGCGAGCCCCGCCAGCGGCGCCGCGAGCATGCCGCCGCGCGCGGCGGGGCGGTCCCAGCGGGTGAGGCGGACGGGCAGCACGGTGAGCGTGCCGAAGGCGAAGCGCAGGGCGTCGCCGGAGGTGGCGCGCGCGGGTGTCGTGTCGGTCATCGCGGGCACACTATCCGGCCCGCCGAGGGCAGTAGGTTGCCGGTGGAGGGCCGATCGGGAGCGGGTGCGTACGTCATGGGCCAGTGGTTGAGCCGCAACATCGTGGAGCCGGGGAAGCTGCCCCTGCTGCTCGCCCTGGCGGCCTTCGTCCTGACCTTCCTGGTGACCCGCGTCATCACCCGTCTGATTCGCGCGGGCAAGGGCCCCTTCCGCAACATCAGCCCCGGCGGGATGCACGTCCACCACGTGGTGCCCGGCGTGGTGCTGACCGTGATCGGCGGCTTCGGCGCCGTCGCCTCGGGCCGGCACGGCTTCGGGGCGATGACCGCGGCCGTCCTGTTCGGCACGGGGGCGGGCCTCGTCCTCGACGAGTTCGCGCTGGTCCTGCATCTGGACGACGTCTACTGGACCGAGCAGGGCCGCAAGAGCGTCGAGCTCGTCGTGCTCACGGCGGCCCTCGTGGGCCTGGTACTGGCCGGATTCCTGCCCTTCGGGGTGAACGAGCTGACCCCGGAGGAGCTGCACGACCGCGGCCTCGTGGTCGTCAACGTCCTGGTCAACTTCCTGATCGCGCTGTTCGCCCTGGCCAAGGGCAAGCCGCGGATCGCCCTGATCGGCGCGGTGGTCCCCTTCGTCGCCCTCTTCGGCGCGGTGCGCCTGGCCCGCCCCGGCTCACCGTGGGCGCGGCGCTTCTACCGCAACCGGCCGCGGGCCCGCCGCCGGGCCCGGGTGCGGGCCTACCGGCACGACGCCCGCTGGGAGGCGGTCCGCCACAGGATTCACGACCTGCTGGCGGGCGCCCCGGACCGCTGACCGCGCTCCACCTCCTCCTGCGCGCGGGCCCCGCGGCGGCTGCGCCGCACCTCGTCCGCCGCGCACAGCGCGAGCACCGCGACGACGGCCGCGATGTGCTCCTTCCCCGCCAGGTTCGGCTTGATCACCACCTCCACGGCCATCGCGAGGACGACCGCGGCACAGGTGAACCAGGCCCGGTAGCGCCAGGAGACGAAGATCGCGAGCCCCACGACGGCCGCCGACGGGCCGGTGTCGACGACCTTGGCGGCCTCGGGCGGCAGCCCGAACACCGAGTCGGGACCGATGTGGACGGCCAGCCGCGCGTACATCGTCCCCGCGAGCGTGGCCACGTAGGAGATGGCCAGCGTGCGCCACTTGCCCAGGCAGATCTCGGCGATGCCGAAGACCAGCAGGACCTGCGCCAGCGCGCCCCACACCGGCAGGTCCAGGGCCGGGACGAAGAGCGACAGCGGCGTCCGCAGCAGCGCCGGCCACCACGGCAGCTGGGCCTGCACCGAGCCGATCCGCTGCACCGGATCGAAGCCCCAGGACTGGTTCTGGACGATCTGGAAGACGGAGGTGAGGAGGACCGCCGCGAGGGTCATCGGGATCGCCCGGAGCTTCTTGCGTACGAGCGCCCGCCGCACGGTCCCGGCCAGCGGGCCCCACTCGGTCAGCGCGGCGCGTCGCAGCGCCGCGCGGTTCATCGTCGGCTCTCCAGGTGCTTGCGGTTGAGCCACTTGGGCAGGCCGGGGGCCTCCAGGAAGCCCTCGGCGCGTGCGCTCGCGATGCCGATCCGCAGCAGATCGCTGCTCTTCTCGAACAGCATGAAACGAGGCTCCCAGATGGGGCGGTATTTCGCATTTGCTCGATAGAGGGACTCGATCTGCCACCAGCGGGAGAAGAAGCTGAGCAGGGAGCGCCACGCGCGCAGCACCGGCCCCGCGCCCAGCCTGGAGCCGCGCTCGAAGACCGACCGGAACATCGCGAAGTTCAGCGACACCTGGTGGATGCCCAGCCCCTTGGCCTGCTGCAGCAGCTCGATGACCATGAACTCCATCAGGCCGTTCTCGGAGTCGCGGTCGCGCCGCATCAGATCCAGCGACAGCCCCTTGGGGCCCCACGGCACGAAGCTCAGCAGGGCGCGCAGCTCACCGCTGCCGTCGTGGCACTCCAGCATCACGCAGCGGCCGTCGAGCGCGTCGCCGAGCCGGCCCAGCGCCATCGAGAAGCCGCGCTCGGTCGCCCCGTCGCGCCAGTCGTCGGCGCGCTGCAGCAGCCGTGCCATCTCCTCCTCGGGGATGTCCTCGTGGCGCCGGATCCGCACCGTGTAGCCGGCGCGCTTGACCCGGTTGTACGCCTGCCGCACGGTGCGCATGGCGCGGCCCTCCAGGGTGAACTCCGCGGTGTCCACGATGGCCTCGTCCCCGAGTTCCAGGGCGTCCATGCCGTGGCGCGCGTAGACCGTGCCGCCCTCCTCGCTCGCGCCCATGACGGCCGGGATCCAGCCGTGCTCGCGCGCCTCCGCCAGCCACGGCTCGATGGCCCCGGGCCAGGCCTCCGGGTCGCCGATGGGGTCGCCGGAGGCCAGCGAGACCCCGCCCACGACGCGGTAGGTGACCGCGGCCTTGCCACTGGGCGACCAGATGGCGCTCTTCTCGCGGCGCAGCGCGAAGTAGCCGAGGGAGTCGCGGTCGCCGTGCCGGTCGAGCAGGGCGCGCAGCTTCTCCTCGTCCTCGGCGGTGAGCGGGTCGGTGGCGCGGCGGGCCCGGAAGGCCGCGTACACCACGACCAGCAGCAGGAGCGAGCTCATCACGTTGATGGTGACGTCCACCCATCCGGGCACGGACAGCCCCGGGTAGGCGCTCTCGTCGACCTGCAGCGAGATCAGCCGCATGAAGCCGTAGTGCCAGCGGTCGAGGAACGTCGCCCGGAACTCGTCCGGGGCGTCGTTCGCGGCCCGCACCAGCAGCGCCGCCGTCAGCGAGGTGACCAGCAGGCCGACGACGGCGACGATCGCCGCCAGCTTCGGGTTGGAGCGGTCGCCCTTGGCGTAGAACTCCTTGCGGCCGGCCAGCAGGGCCCCCACGAAGAGGCCCGTGGCCACCAGCGAGAACCAGTTCAGCGCGTGCCGGTTGAACTCCGGGGAGAACATGAGCGTCGCCATGAACACCAGGAACAGCCCGGCCAGCACCAGATTCAGGATCCACGACGCGCGCTTGCGCCGGCGCAGCGTGACCGCCATGACGAACGACCACAGCGCCGACGCGAAGCCCGCCGTCAGCAGGTACGGAGTGAAGAACTCCGCGTCGTTGTGGCGCCGGATGTCCGCGCCGAACGACACCCACACCGCGCTCAGCAGATTGACGAAGGTGACGAAGCGCAGGTACCACACGGCGAACGCGGCGGCGCGCCGTGACCTGCGGCCGGCGGGCGCGCCCTCATCCGGAGTCAAGCGGACTTCTCCCATGAAAGATCATCTTTGGGGCACCGTCTGCGGCGGGCTCCGCGCTCCTCACACCGGCCGCCTGGAAGGTCAGCCGCGATCCGGAAGTCGCTCGGGAAGGTCCGCCGCCAGGGCCGCGGCCGCCTGCACCAGTGGCAGAGCGAGCAGCGCCCCTGTCCCCTCGCCCACAGTGACGCCGTGATCGAGCAGAGGGTTGAGCGCCATCCGGTCAAGCGCCTTCGCCTGCGCCGGATCGCCGCCGGCCTGCCCGGCCAGCCACCAGTCCGGCGCCCGGAACGCGACCCGCTGCGCGACCAGCGCGCACGCCGCGGAGACGACTCCGTCGAGGATCACCGGGGTGCGGCGCACCGCGCTCTGCAGCAGGAAACCCGTGGCAGCGGCCAGATCGGCGCCGCCCGTCGCCGCCAGCAGCTCCAGCTGGTCGCCCAGCACCGGGCGGGCCCGGCGCAGGCCGTCCCGGATCGCCGCGCACTTGCGCATCCAGGCCAGGTCGTCGATGCCGAAGCCGCCGCGGCCCGTCACCACCGAGGCGTCCGTGCCGCACAGCGCGCCGATCAGCGTGCCGGCCGCCGTGGTGCCGCCGACGCTCAGGTCGCCCAGAACCACCAGGTCGGTGCCCGAGTCCGCCTCCTCGTCGGCGATGGCCATGCCCGCACGGAACGCCGCCTCCGCCTCCTCGGGCGTCAGCGCGTCCTCGATGTCGATTCGGCCGGATCCGCGCCTGACACGGTGCCGGGTCACCTCCTCCGGCAGCTCCGCCGGATCGCAGTCGACCGCCATGTCGACCACGCGCAGCCGCGCCCCGGCCCGCCGGGCCAGCACCGCGCCCGCGCTCTCGCCGGCCAGCGCCGCCTTCACCAGGACCGCCGCGCCGCCCTCGGGGCCCGCGGAGACGCCCAGCTTCGCGACCCCGTGGTCGCCCGCGAACACCAGGGCAGTGACCTGCTCCACCGGCTTGACCGGCACCGCCCCCTGCGCGGCGGCGAGCCACTCGGCCAGCTCGTCCAGCCGCCCCAGCGCCCCGGGCCGCAGCCCGAGCCGCTCCCGCCGCTCCTCCGCGTCCCGCCGCACGCCCGGATCGGGGCGCTCGATCAGCGTGGCGAAGTCATCAAGATTCAGACCGCTCATCCGCCGAACCCTACCCGCCCGGAGGGCGGCTAGACCTGGCTCGTACGGGTTGCTGCCGGTTCGGCACGGGACGCCTGCGGGGCGACCGGGTCAAGGCGGCGCCTCTTGAATCCGCCGCAGCGCCGCTCAGCCCCCACCGGAGGCGACCGGCGGTGCCGAACCGGCCGCAGGGGAGGCCGTCCGGCACGCCGGGCAGGTCCGCAGGGCTTGCGCGCCGCTGCGGCGGGAAGTCCGGCGCCCGGCGCCCGGTTGAGGCCCGCCCCTACGTCCGCCCCCGCAACGGAAGCACCACCCGGACGCAGAAGCCCGCCGTGTCCCCCTCGCCGGAAGCGGCCACGCATTCGCCGCCCAGTGCCGCCACCCGTTCCCGCATGCCCACCAGGCCGTGCCCGCCCGTGGGCGCGGACCCGCCGGGAGGGCACCCCGTGCCGTCGTCCTGGACGGTCACGGACAGGGCGTCCGGGCCGCGGGTCAGCGTGATCTCGGCCCGTGCCCCGGGGCCCGCGTGCTTGTGGACGTTGGTCAGGGCTTCCTGGACGACGCGGTACGCCGTCAGGTCGACCGCCGCCGGCAGCGTCCCCACCGCCGCGACCGCCTCGGGCCCGCCCGTGACCGTCACGTCCAGCCCAGCCCGGGCGAACCCGTCGACGAGCTGGTCGAGCACGCCGAGGCCGGGCGCGGGCTCGGTGGGCGCCTCCGGGTCGCCGTACTGCCGCAGCAGCCCGACCGTGGCGCGCAGCTCCGACAGCGCCGAGCGGCTGGCCTCCCGCACGTGGGCGAGGGCCTGTTTGGCCTGTTCGGGGCGGCTGTCCATGATGTGCGAGGCGACCCCGGCCTGGACGTTGACGAGCGCTATGTGGTGGGCGACGACGTCGTGCAGCTCGCGGGCGATCCGCAGCCGCTCCTCGGCCACCCGCCGCCGCGCCTCCTCCTCGCGGGTGCGCTCGGCCCGTACCGCCCGCTCCTCGATCGCCGCGACGT
This sequence comes from Streptomyces telluris, assembly GCF_024519335.1. Classification (NCBI taxonomy): domain Bacteria; kingdom Bacillati; phylum Actinomycetota; class Actinomycetes; order Kitasatosporales; family Streptomycetaceae; genus Streptomyces; species Streptomyces telluris. Next base: position 14,808 of record NZ_JANIID010000052.1, on the reverse strand, counting down.
AGGCCCGGCGGCTGCGGACGGCGTCGCCCACGGCCCCGGCCAGGGCCGTCCAGGCGAAGAGCCCGAGGTTCTCGGGGGAGTACCAGGGCGGCGCGCCGAGGACCATCACGGCCGCGGTCAGGCCCGCGACCGTGGCCAGGGCGAAGCGCCAGGCCGCCGGGCGCTCGGTGCGCGCGGCGACGGTGTAGAGGGCCACGACCACGGCCATCGCGATCTGGGTGCGCGGGGGACCCCCGCGGTCGGTGGCGATCTCGGCCAGGGTCAGGGCGGACGTCACGCCGAGGACGGTGCGCGGGGCGGACCGCCGCGCCGCCAGCGCGGCGCAGGTCAGCGCGCTCAGCGCCAGGAAGCCGGCCCCCGGCGCCTCCGTGGCCCGGCCCCGCCCCGCGAACGACCCGATGAGGACGATCACGAAGACGGCCAGGGACAGCAGCGAGTCGGCGGCGACCGGGTGCGCCCGCAGCCAGCGGTGCGGGCGGGCCATGCCGGGAACGGCGAGCGAGCTCATCGGGGAAGTCCCGTCTCGTGGCGGCGCCCCCGTCCCGGTGGGGGACAGGGGCGCGGCGGGTGCTGGAGTGCCGGTACCGGGCGGAGCGGGCCCGGGCGGTCAGCCGGGGATGAGGCCGTCGTCGCTCAGCATCGCGCGGACCTCGTCGAGGCTCGCGTCGGGAGCGGGCAGGATCAGCTCGGAGGGTTCCAGGGCGTCGTCGGGCAGCGGGCCGCCCAGCCGGCGCACGGCTTCCAGGAGGGCGTCGAGCGTGCGGCGGAAGCCCTCCTGATCACCGCTCTCCATCTCCTCCAGGAGTTCGTCGTCGAGCTTGTTGAGCTCGACGAAGTGGGCGTCGTCGAGCCTCCACTGCCCTTCCCCCATGATCCGTACGATCATGACGGTCTCTCCCTCGGTCGGTGCGAGTGCCTGGGACCTGCGGACTACTGCTTGTCGAAGCGCGGGCGCTCCTGCTCGGCGCGGGAGGCGGCCTGGCCGCCGTTGCCGCCCTCGATGGCCTGCTTCGGGGCGCTGCCGCCGGCCAGCTCGGCCTTCATGCGCTGCAGCTCCAGCTCCACGTCCGAGCCGCCGGAGAGGCGGTCGAGCTCGGCGGTGATGTCGTCCTTGGCCATGCCCGTGGGGTCGTCGAGCGCGCCGGAGGCGAGCAGCTCGTCGATGGCACCGGCGCGGGCCTGCAGCTGGGCCGTCTTGTCCTCGGCGCGCTGGATGGCCATGCCGACGTCGCCCATCTCCTCGGAGATGCCGGAGAAGGCCTCGCCGATGCGGGTCTGGGCCTGGGCGGCGGTGTAGGTGGCCTTGATGGTCTCCTTCTTCGTGCGGAAGGCGTCGACCTTGGCCTGCAGGCGCTGGGCGGCGAGGGTGAGCTTCTCCTCCTCGCCCTGCAGCGTCTGGTGCTGCGTCTCCAGGTCGCTGACCTGCTGCTGCAGCGCCGCGCGGCGGGAGAGGGCCTCGCGGGCCAGGTCCTCGCGGCCCAGGGCGAGGGCCTTGCGGCCCTGGTCCTCCAGCTTGGAGGACTGGCCCTGGAGCTGGTTGAGCTGCAGCTCCAGGCGCTTGCGGGAGGTGGCGACGTCCGCGACGCCGCGGCGCACCTTCTGGAGCAGTTCGAGCTGCTTCTGGTACGAGTAGTCGAGGGTCTCGCGCGGATCCTCGGCCCGGTCCAGGGCCTTGTTGGCCTTCGCGCGGAAAATCATCCCCATACGCTTCATGACACCGCTCATGGGCCTCGCGCGCCCCCTTCTGACGGACTTCGGCTCCAGCACACCTTGCAGACCCCACAGTAAGGGCCCTGCTTCCATTACCGCACTGTTCGGGCCCCGATGCGCTCCTCCTCCAGGACGATCAGGCGGCCGCCGTCCTCCGGCGCAGGGAGTAGACGTCCACCCGGGGAGAAGTCCGGGAAGGAGCGGGGGAACAACAAGGGCAACGGCCGCCGTTGCCGGATCGTTCCCCCGGACGGGCGGGTGCCCGCTCCCCTTACCCCGTACCCTTGGGTTTCGTGTTCCGAAGCCGTTCCACTTCCAAGGATGAGCAGGCCGCCGCCGCCAAGGTGACCGCGGACCAGCCCCAGCAGCCCCGTGACCCGCAGGCCCCCAAGGGCCGCCCGACCCCCAAGCGCAGCGAGGCGAACTCCCAGCGCCGCGCCATGGCGCACACGCCCGCCAACCGCAAGGACGCCGCCAAGCGCGCCCGCGAGACCCGCCGGGCCGACCTGGCCAAGCAGCGCGAGGCCCTCGCCAACGGGGACGAGCGCTACCTGCCCGTCCGCGACAAGGGCCCCGTCCGCCGCTTCGCGCGCGACTTCGTGGACTCGCGGTACTCCGTGGCGGAGTTCTTCCTGCCGCTCGCCGTCCTCATCCTGATCCTCAGCATGATCAACAAGGGCGCGTTCCAGACGTACGTGCTCCTCGCGTGGATGATCGTGATCGGCCTGATCGTCATCAACTCGGCGGTCACCGGCATCTCCCTCAAGCGCGCCCTCAAGCAGCGCTTCCCCGACGAGAACACGCGCGGCGCGGTGGCCTACGCCATCATGCGCACGCTCCAGATGCGCCGGCTGCGCCTGCCCAAGCCGAAGGTCAAGCGCGGGGAGAAGCCCTGAGCGCCTTCGCGCCCGGCTTCGGTGCCGGTGCGGAGGGGTGGCTCCGGGGGCTCGGAGGCTTACGGAACACGGTCCGGCAGGAGCTGGTCGCACGCCAGCTCGACGAGCAGATAAGCGCCCGCTATCCCGTGGGACGGCGGCTGCGCATCCTCGACGTCGGCCCCGGCCAGGGCACCCAGGCCCTCCGGCTGGCCCGCGCCGGCCACGAGGTCACCGGCCTGGAGTCCGACCCCGTGATGCTCGGCGCCCTGCGCGAGGCGCTGGCCGCCGAGCCGGAGGGCATCCGGGAGCGGGTGCGGCTCGTCCAGGGCGACGGCCGCGAGACCGGCGCCCACTTCACCCCGGGCTCCTTCGACATCGTGCTCTGCCACGGCGTCCTGATGTACGTGCCCGAGCCGGATCCGATGCTCGCCGGCCTGGCCCGGGTGCTCGCCCCCGGCGGCCTGCTCTCCCTCCTGGTGCGCAACGCCGACGCCCTGGCCATGCGCCCGGGCCTCGCCGGCGACTGGGACACCGCCCTCGCCGCCTTCGACTCGCCCGCCTACACCAACCGCATCGGCCTGGAGGTCCGCGCCGACCGCCGGGAGACCCTGACCGCGACGCTCGCCGGGATCGGCGCGCCGCTGCACAGCTGGTACGGCGTGCGGGTCTTCACCGACCAGGCGCTCGACGGCCGTGAGCCGCCGGGGGGCCCGGAGCTGGAACGGCTCCTGACCGCGGAGGACCGCGCGGGCCGGACGGACCCGTACCGCTCGGTGGCGGCGCTGCTGCACCTGTGCGGGGTCCGGGGCTAGCGGCCCCGGGCCCGCCCGGGGCCGCTCCGCCCGGCCCGCACCACCCGTTCGTAGGCCCGGCCGGGACAGGGGCCCCCGTACGGGCAATACTCCGAGCATGGATGGCTCACGCGCCCACGCCCGTGCCACGCTCCTGCTGACCGCCCTCGTCTGCTCCGCCGCGCTGACCGCCGGCTGCTCCGCCACCTCGCCCCGCCCCGCGGAGCGGGAGGGGCCGGAGAAGGCGCCCTCCGTGTCCGGGGCGCCGACCATCCGCGGGTCCGCCGGGGACCTCCAGGCCGCCTACGAGAAGGTGGTCAAGGACGTCCTGCCGTCCGTCGTGCAGATCACCGCGGGCGACAGCCTGGGCTCGGGCGTCGTCTACGACGACAAGGGCAACATCGTCACCAACGCCCACGTCGTCGGCTCCGCGCAGTCCTTCAAGGTCACCCTGGCGACCGGCGGCGGCCCCGTCGGCGCCCGGCTGGTCTCCAGCTATCCCGAGCAGGACCTGGCGGTCATCCGGCTCGACGAGGTCCCCAGGAACCTCAAGCCCGCGGCCTTCGGGGACTCCTCGAAGGTGGAGGTCGGCCAGATCGTGCTGGCGATGGGCAATCCGCTGGGCCTGTCCAGCAGCGTCACGCAGGGCATCGTCTCGGCCGTGGGCCGCACCGTGAGCTCCGGCCGCAGCGGCGGCGGCACCGGCGCCACCATCGCCAACATGGTGCAGACCTCCGCGGCCATCAACCCGGGCAACAGCGGCGGCGCCCTCGTCAACCTCGCGGGCCAGGTGATCGGCATCCCCACCCTCGCCGCCACCGACCCGGAGCTCGGCCGGGGCCCGGCGCCCGGCATCGGCTTCGCGATCCCCGCCGCGACCGTCCGCACCGTCGCGGGCCAGATCGTCAAGAGCGGCAGGGTCACCGACTCCGGCCGGGCCGCGCTCGGCATCACCGGGCGCACGATCATCGGCCCGGACTTCACCCCGGCCGGCGTCGCGGTCGTCGCCGTCACCCAGGGCGGTCCCGCCGACCGGGCGGGCCTGCGCGCCGGGGACGTGATCACCGCGGTGGGCGGGAACGGCATCTCCACGATGCAGTCCCTGTCCGAGGCGCTCGCGGGCCTCAAACCGGGCGAGCGCACCGAGGTGACCTACGACCGGGACGGCACCGAGCACACCACCACCGTGACCCTCGGTGAGATCTGAGACCGCCCGCCGCCCCGGGCGGGGGCGGCGGGCGGCGGGGCGCAGATCAGCTCTCGGCCGCCGCGCGCAGGCTCATCACGTAGATCTCCGCGTCGTCCTCGAACAGCGTCACCTGCTCCGCGCCGCCGTCCAGGAGTTCCTTCCAGACTTCGCCGATCCAGGACTCGGCGTCCCCCTGCGTCGTGAACTCCTCCGGCTCGACCGCCGGGGAGGTCTCCGTCCCGTCGGCCTTCTCGAACCGCCACAACCACGCCATGTCCGCCTCCTGAGTCCCACCGGAACGTGCTGGATAGGTCCTGCATACGTGCTGCGCTGCGCAGCCTAACGGCCCGTCGGCGACGAGAAAGGGTGAGCCCCGCGCGCCCGCCGCGCGCGGACGCGAGACGATCAGTGCGTGGAACTGACACTGCTCGGCACCGGAGCCCCCGAAGGGCTGCCGCGCCCCGACTGCCCCTGCGCCTCCTGCTCCACCGCCGTGGGCGACGAGGCGCGGGCCGCGACCGCGGTCCTCGTCGACGGGGCGCTGCTGCTGGACCTCACCCCCGGGCCGGCCTTCGCGGCGGCCCGCGCGGGGCGGTCGATCGCCGGGGTCCGGCAGGTCCTGCTCTCGCACCCGCACGACGGGCCGGCCGTCGAGTTCCCGGCGGGCCTGCCCGCGCCGGTGCGGGTGCCGGACGGCCGGGAGCTGGCCGTGATCAGCGGCCACCGGATCCGGGCGGTGGCCCTGGACGCCCCGGGCACGGGGTACGAGGTGACCGCCGCGGACGGCGAGCGCCTGCTCTACCTCCCGCCGGGCGCGGCCCCCGCCGGCCTGAACGGGCCGGGCCCCGGCCCGGACCGCCCGGCCGGCCCGTACGACATGGTGCTGCTCGACGTCCTCGGCCGGCCGGACGCGCTCGCCCGGCTGCGCTCCGCGGGCGCCGTCACGGCCACGACGGACGTGCTCGCCGTCCACCTCGACCACGACGTGCCGCCCGGGCGCGAGCTGCACCGGCAGCTGGCCGCGGCCGGCGCCCGCACGGTGCCCGACGGCACGACGCTGGTCGTCGGCGACTACCACGCGGTGCCGGACCTGCCGCGGCGCACGCTGGTGCTGGGCGGCGCCCGCTCGGGCAAGTCCGTGGAGGCCGAGCGGCGGCTGGAGTCGTTCCCCGACGTGCTCTACGTGGCCACGGGCGGCACCCGCCCCGGCGACGCCGACTGGTCGGCGCGGGTGGCCCTGCACCGCGAGCGCCGGCCCGGCTCGTGGCGCACGGCCGAGACCTGCGACCTCGTGCCCCTGCTGGCCGAGGAGGGCCCGCCGCTGCTGCTGGACTGCCTGTCGCTGTGGCTGACGGACGCGATGGACTCGGTCGGGGCGTGGGACGACGAGTCGTGGGCCGACGGGGGAGCGGACGCGCTGGCGGCGCGGGTCGCGGGGCTGGTGGCGGCCGTGCGGGCCACGCGGCGCACGGTCGTGGCGGTGAGCAACGAGGTGGGGTCCGGGGTCGTCCCGGCGACGGCGTCGGGGCGGCGCTTCCGCGACGAGCTGGGCCGGCTGAACGCGGCGGTGGCCGCGGAGTGCGAGCACGTCCTGCTGGTGGTGGCGGGTCAGGCGCTCGCGCTGCGCTGAGCGCTCCGTACCCTGAGGCCCATGCCTGCACCCGACCGCCCCTCCATCCGCGTCCTGCTCGCCGACGACCAGGCCCTGCTGCGGAGCGCCTTCCGCGTCCTGGTGAACTCCGAGCCCGACATGACCGTCGTGGGGGAGGCCGCCGACGGCGCCGAGGCCCTGGAGCTCGCGCGCAGCCAGGCACCGGACGTGGTCCTGATGGACATCCGGATGCCGGGTACGGACGGCCTCGCCGCCACCCGGGCGATCTGCTCCGACCCGGCCCTCGCGGACGTCCGCGTGGTGATGCTGACCACTTTCGAGGTCGACGAGTACGTGGTGGAGTCGCTCCGGGCGGGCGCCTCCGGGTTCCTCGGCAAGGGCGCGGAGCCGGAGGAGCTGCTGTCGGCGATCCGGATAGCGCGGGCGGGGGAGGCGCTGCTGTCGCCCGCGGCGACGAAGGGGCTGATCGCGAGGTTCCTCGCGCAGCCGGGGGAGCCCGAGCGCCCGGCGGGCCGGGCCGTGCGGCTCGACGCGCTCACCGGCCGCGAGCGCGAGGTGCTCGTCCAGGTGGCGGGCGGGCTGTCCAACGACGAGATCGGCGAGCGCCTGGAGGTCAGCCCGCTGACCGTCAAGACGCACGTCAACCGTGCGATGGCGAAGCTGGGGGCGCGGGACCGGGCCCAGCTCGTGGTCATCGCCTACGAGTCGGGCCTGGTCCGGCCGAGGACGGACTAGCGGCGGCTCCCGGGGCCCGCTGCGGAGCCCCGGGAAGCGCGGGCCCCGGGGAAAGCGGGCCCGAGGAGGGTGCCGTGGCGGTTACGGCAGCGCCAGCATCCGCTCCAGCGCGAGCTTCGAGAACGCCGCGACCTCGGGGTCGACCTCGATGCGGTTGACGACCTTGCCGTCCGCGAGGGACTCCAGCGCCCACACCAGGTGCGGCAGGTCGATGCGGTTCATCGTCGAGCAGAAGCAGACGGTCTTGTCGAGGAAGACGATCTCCTTGCCCTCGTCGGCGAATCGATTCGCCAGGCGCCGGACCAGGTTCAGCTCCGTGCCGATGGCCCACTTGGAGCCGGCCGGGGCGGCCTCCAGGGTCTTGATGATGTACTCCGTCGACCCGACGTAGTCGGCCGCGGCCACGACCTCGTGCCGGCACTCGGGGTGCACCAGGACGTTGACGCCCGGGATGCGCTCGCGCACGTCGTCGACCGAGTCGAGCGAGAAGCGGCCGTGCACCGAGCAGTGCCCGCGCCACAGGATCATCTTGGCGTCGCGCAGCTCCTGGGCGGTCAGCCCGCCGTTCGGCTTGTGGGGGTTGTACAGGACGCAGTCGTCCAGGGACATCCCCATGTCGCGGACGGCCGTGTTGCGGCCCAGGTGCTGGTCGGGGAGGAAGAGGATCTTCTCGCCCTGCTCGAACGCCCAGGTCAGGGCGCGCTCGGCGTTGGAGGAGGTGCAGATCGTGCCGCCGTGCTTGCCGGTGAAGGCCTTGATGTCGGCGGAGGAGTTCATGTACGAGACCGGGACCGTCACGTCGGCGACGCCCGCCTCGGTCAGCACGTCCCAGCACTCGGCGACCTGCTCGGCGGTGGCCATGTCGGCCATGGAGCAGCCGGCGGCGAGGTCCGGCAGGACGACCTGCTGGTCCTCGGTGGTGAGGATGTCCGCGGACTCGGCCATGAAGTGCACGCCGCAGAAGACGATGTACTCGGCGTCCGGCCGGGCGGCGGCGTCGCGGGCGAGCTTGAAGGAGTCGCCGGTGACGTCCGCGAACTCGATGACCTCGTCGCGCTGGTAGTGGTGGCCGAGCACGAAGACCTTGTCCCCGAGCTTCGCCTTGGCCGCTCGGGCACGCTCCACCAGGTCCGGGTCGGAGGGCGCCGGCAGGTCGCCGGGGCACTCCACACCGCGCTCGCTCTTCGGGTCGGCCTCGCGGCCGAGCAGCAGGAGCGCGAGGGGCGAAGGAGAGGGGGCCTGGAAGTCCAAGGGCTGGGCGGTGGTCACGTCACGCACCCTTTCTGTTCTGCGGACGGCCGGAAAGGGCCTTGTCGTCAATATGACGCTATCTATCATAACCGCTTCGCGTCACTTTGACGATGGTGATCGCGTCGATGTGACACATTCCCGATCCGGCGAACGGTGTGCGAGCATGAAAGGCGGAATACACCGCAGCAGGCCCGGAATGAATCCGGGAGACCGGCGGTTGCAGCCGAGGGCAAGCAGTCCGCACCAAACCCGGGAGTGAAGCAGATGTCCGTTCAGGACGAGAAGACCACTGTGAGCGACGGCATCCTCCTGTCCGATGCCGCCGCCGCCAAGGTCAAGGCCCTGCTGGAGCAGGAAGGCCGTGACGACCTCGCGCTGCGTGTCGCCGTCCAGCCCGGCGGCTGCTCCGGTCTGCGGTACCAGCTCTTCTTCGACGAGCGCTCGCTCGACGGTGACGTCGTCAAGGACTTCGACGGCGTCAAGGTCGTCACCGACCGCATGAGCGCCCCGTACCTGGGCGGCGCCTCCATCGACTTCGTCGACACCATCGAGAAGCAGGGCTTCACGATCGACAACCCGAACGCCACGGGTTCCTGCGCCTGCGGTGACTCCTTCAGCTAAGCCGTCACCACCCTCATCACCGCGAAGGCGGTGGCCCCGGCCGGGGCCACCGCCTTCGCGGTTTCGTGCGGTGATCCGCTCACTTCTCCTGCTGCCGCTCCACCGGCTTCCCGGTCGAGACGTCCACGACCTTCCGGTCGCCCAGGGGCTCGTCCAGCGTCACCGTCTCGTCGAACTTCTTCGCCATCAGCACGCACTGCCGGCCCGGCTCCTTCTCCGTGCCGGTGACCTTGACCGTCACCGCGGCGGAGGACTGCTCGGCGGAGACCGCGTAGTTCTGGCACACCCCGCCCCAGAAGTGCAGGACGAGCTTCTTGTCCTCCACGCTGTACGACGTCACGTGCACGGGGGACGACTTCGGCTCGCCCTTGCCCGGGCGCTCGGAGCGGTCCTGCGCCGGCGAGGGCTTCACCAGGAACCTCGGGTCCACCGCGGGCTGGGCGACGGTGATCTCCTTGCCTTTCTCCGCGCCCGGCAGGCGCACCTGGAACAGCCACGACGGCACCAGGGCCGGCCGCCCGGCCACCGACTGCGCCGAAAGGCCGAACGCCGCCCCGGTCACCGTCGCCGGCTCGCGCGGCGGCTGCTTGGGCGGGCAGGGCGGTGTGAAGCCGCCCGGCACGTCCGAGCCGTCGTGCGGGACGGGTGAGGCGCAGCCGCCGATCCCGCCGCCACCGGTGCCGCCGCCCTTGTTCAGCTCCTTCAGCGCCTCGGCCGCCGTCACCACCGGGTACGTCGCGCCCTTCGGCGGGACCTGCAGCTGACCGCTGCCGCGCACGATCCGCCCGTCCGCACCGACCTCCAGGGTCGTCCGCCAGCCGAAGGCCGGCAGGCCGTCCGGCACGGGATCGGCGTTGACCGTCCGCACGGCGCCGAAGAGCACCGAGGCGTCCACCTTGGAGTCGTCCTGGCCCAGCGCCTTCAGCACGGGCGCGGCGGCGCCCTTCGCCTTCTCCTCCGGCACCGGCGGCTGCCCGTCCGAGGCCCCGCCCGCCTGCTGCGGGCAGCGGTCGGCGGCGCCGGGGGAGAGGTCGGCCGCGGGGGCCGTGGCCGGTCCCGAGGCCGGGTGCGCACAGCTCCTGCCCGCGTCGCCGAAGCGCGCGAACGACCAGTTGCCCGGCGCCTTGCGGGCCACCCGCAGGACCGGCTCGTCCGCCCCGGGCGGGCCGCCCACCCGCCACACGTCCCCGTCCGCGGCGGGCGCGCCCGGCACGTGCAGGGCCTCGGCGAGCCGGGCCGCGTCCTCGCGGCTCACCTCGCCCTTCGGCAGCCGCACCGGGGCCGTCCGCGGCCCGTCGGGCAGCTTCCCCTCGGCGCGGTAGCGCACGCCGCTCGGGTCCGGCTCGCCCACGGCGATGCCCTGGTGCGGGGGGCCGGAGGGGCCACCGCCCGTGGCCGGGGCGTCCAGCGCGAGGGGCGGTGGCGGGCTCTCGCCGCCCGCCGAGCCCTTGTCCTTGCCGCCGTCGCCCTCCGAGGCCGTGGCCGCCCAGTACGCCCCGCCGCCACCGGCCAGCAGCACCGCCGCCGCGACCGACGCGACCGCGAGCCGGGACCGCTTCCGCTGCTGCTTGCCTTCGGGGCTGCCGCCCTCGGTGCTCACCACATCGCTCCTTCACTCCGCCCAATGTCTGTAGCGCCGCATCCCCTGCGAAGGGGACGCCGTTTGGACGGAGCGCAGGAGCGAGTGGTTCCACCGGGATGCGTCTACACCGGATCTGTCAGTCGCCGTATCCGGGCATCAGTCGCCGTACTCCGACATTCCGTCGATCAGCCGTGGCGCCCCCGCCGGCACCGAGACCCCTCTGATCCACGAGGGCGGGACGACCGCGGCGGCCTGCCGCTGCCCGGTGCCGCCCGTCCAGTGCGGGGACATCCGCGCGCACAGCCCGCGCAGCTCCGCCAGGGATTCGGGCTCGGAGTCGGAGAAAGTGACGTCCTTCACAGGGTTCGGCATGACGGCACCGTATGCACCCCGCGACGCACGATGAAAGGGCTACTATTTGGTAATTTTGTCCGGACGGTGGCCGAAACCGTATCCAGGTGCGATATCCGGACCCGGTAGCGTGGTGTGGCTCGTCTTGTTTCCACCACTCCGCCCGCCCACCTCGCCCCGCAGGAGCAGAACCGCCGTGCGTATCGCTGTCACCGGTTCCATCGCCACCGACCACCTGATGACGTTCCCCGGCCGTTTCGCCGATCAGCTCGTGGCGGACCAGCTGCACACCGTCTCGCTCTCGTTCCTCGTCGACGACCTCGACGTCCGCCGCGGCGGTGTCGCCCCCAACATCTGCTTCGGCATGGGCCTGCTCGGCCTCCAGCCGATCCTGGTCGGCGCCGCCGGCGCGGACTTCGCCGAGTACCGCGCCTGGCTGGAGCGGCACGGCGTGGACACCGGCTCGGTGCGCATCTCCGAGGTCCTGCACACCGCGCGCTTCGTCTGCACCACGGACGAGGACCACAACCAGATCGCGTCCTTCTACACCGGCGCGATGAGCGAGGCCCGCCAGATCGAGCTGCAGCCCGTCGCCGACCGCGTCGGCGGCCTCGACCTGGTCCTGATCGGCGCCGACGACCCCGAGGCGATGATCCGCCACACCGAGGAGTGCCGCTCGCGGGGCATCCCCTTCGCCGCCGACCCCTCCCAGCAGCTGGCCCGCATGGACGGCGACGACATCCGCGTCCTCGTCGAGGGCGCCACGTACCTCTTCACCAACGAGTACGAGAAGGCCCTCATCGAGTCCAAGACCGGCTGGTCGGCGGACGAGATCCTGGCCAAGGTCGGCACCCGCGTCACCACCCTCGGCGCCCAGGGCGTGCGCATCGAGCGCGCGGGCGAGCCCGTCATCGAGGTCGGCTGCGCCCAGGAAGAGGCCAAGGTCGACCCGACGGGCGTCGGCGACGCCTTCCGCGCCGGCTTCCTCACGGGCCTGACCTGGGAGCTCTCCCTGGAGCGCGCCGCCCAGCTGGGCTGCATGCTCGCCACCCTCGTCATCGAGACCCTGGGCACCCAGGAGTACGAGCTGCGCCGCGGCCACTTCATGGAGCGCTTCACCAAGGCCTACGGCGACGAGGCGGCCGCCGAGGTCAAGGCGCACCTGTCCTAGTCGCATCCTGTCCTGGTGCGCGAAAGCCCCTGCCCCCGCCCGGGGGCGGGGGCTCACGCGTCCTAGGTGCGGCGCCGCACGACGTAGGCCGTGCCCCGCTCCGCCGGGCGCTCGCCCACGTACTCCTGCTCCCGCATGCCGCACCAGGCGGGGATGTCCAGCCGCGCGGCCTCGTCGTCGGACAGGACGGTCACCAGCCCGCCCACCGGCACGTCGCCGATGGACTTGGCCAGCTCGATCACCGGGATCGGGCAGCGCTTGCCCAGCGAGTCGATCACCAGCTCCGACGCCGTCCGGGAGACCGGCTCCGGTGCGGCCGGCGCGCCCAGCTGCCGCCGCACGGACGCCACCACGCCCGGCAGGACGTCCAGGAAGCGCTCGACGTCCTCCTCCGCGGTGCCCGCCGGCAGCGACACGCGGACGTTCCCCTCCGACAGCACGCCCATCGCCTGCAGCACATGGCTCGGGGCCAGCGTGCTGGAGGTGCACGAGGAGCCGGAGGAGACCGAGAAGCCCGCCCGGTCCAGGGCGTGCAGCAGCGTCTCGCCGTCGACATACAGACACGAGAAGGTGACCAGATGCGGCAGCCGCCGCGCGGGGTCGCCCACCACCTCCACGTCCGGCACGAGCGCCGGCACCCGCTCGCGGATCCGCGCGACCAGCGCCCGCAGCCGGGCGCCCTCGGTCGCCGCCTCCTGCCGCACGGCCCGCAGCGACGCGGCCGCCGCCACGATCGCGGGCAGGTCGGGGAAGCCCGGCGACCGGCCCGACTCCCGCTCGTCCGCAGGTCCCTGGGGGGCGAAGCGCACCCCCTTGCGCACGGCCAGCAGGCCCACGCCCGCCGGACCGCCCCACTTGTGCGCACTGGCCGTCAGCAGCGACCAGCCGGCCTCCACCGGCCCCCACGCGAGCGACTGCGCGGCGTCCACCAGCAGCGGCACGCCCGCGGCCCGGCACTCCTCGGCCGCTTCGGCCACCGGCTGTACGGTGCCCACCTCGTGGTTGGCGGACTGCAGGGCCGCCAGCGCGGTGTCGGGGCGCAGCGCGGCGGCGTAGGCGCCGGGGGCCACCCGGCCCCCGCGGTCGACGGCGACCTCGGTGAAGCTGCCCCCGGCCGCCTCCAGGGCCGCGGCGGAGTGCAGCACGGCCGAGTGCTCGACGGCGGAGACCACGAGGTGGCGGCCGGTGCGGCGGCGCCCGGCGAGGGCGCCGGCGATGCCGTCGTGCAGGGCGCGGGTACCCGAAGGGGTGAAGACGAGCTCGTCCGGGCGGCAGCCGACGGCCTCCGCGGCCGCCTCGCGGGCGGCGTCCAGCAGCAGCCGGGCCCGGCGGCCCTCGCGGTAGAGCCGGGCGGGGTCGGCCCAGCCCTCGTCGAGGGAGGCCAGCAGCGCCTGGCGGGCGACGGGGTGCAGGGGTGCGGCGGAGGCGGCGTCGAAGTAGGGCACACCCAGAAACTAACCTGCCGCCGGCGCGTGGCCGGTGCGTACCGCCCGACCTGCGAAGCAGCCGTCTGACGGTCCCCCAGACGGCGGCCGGACCCGTGGATTCCATCCCTTCGGGGAGTGACGCGGCGCGTTGGGCACCCTCCCCGCGCGGCCCCAAATAGCGTCCAGTAGGGTTTGGTCCGCATAAACATCCAAACCCCTGCCCGCAGCGGGCCGGCGACCGACCAGCGAGACGGCCGCAGCCGGCCGCACGGGCGAGACTCTCGGGAAGGCGCTACGTGAGTCCCAACGGCTCCGACCGCTCGTCGCGGCGCCCGGTGCGGCGGAAGCTGCTGCAGGCGCTGGCCGCGGGCGCTGTCCTGGCGACCGCCTCCGGTTGCACATATAAGGACTTCCCCCGCCTCGGAATGCCCACTCCCGTCACGGAAGAGGCGCCGCGGATCCTCTCCCTGTGGCAGGGCTCCTGGGCCGCCGCCCTCGTGGTCGGTGTCCTGGTGTGGGGCCTGATCATCTGGAGCGTCATCTTCCACCGGCGCAGCCGGACGAAGGTGGAGGTGCCCCAGCAGACCCGGTACAACATGCCGATCGAGGCGCTGTACACCGCGGTCCCGATCATCATCGTGTCGGTGCTCTTCTACTTCACCGCTCGCGACGAGAACAAGCTTCTCACCAACCCTGAAAAGCCGCAGCACGTCATCAACGTGGTGGGCTTCCAGTGGAGCTGGGCCTTCAACTACATGGAGGACGTCGACGGCAACGCCGCGACCCCGGCGAAGCCGCTCCGTGACAACAAGGAGCTCGACGCGATCCCGGACCGGTTCCTGACGAAGGCACCGAAGGGCGCGGAGGGTGTCTACGACATCGGCATCCCCGGCACGCGCAACGAGCAGACCAACAACCCGGGCCCCACGCTGTGGCTGCCCAAGGGCGAGACGGTTCAGTTCGTGCTCACCTCGCGGGACGTCATCCACTCCTTCTGGGTGGTGCCGTTCCTGATGAAGCAGGACGTCATCCCGGGCCACACCAACAGCTTCACGGTGACCCCGAACAAGGAAGGCACCTTCCTGGGCAAGTGCGCCGAGCTCTGCGGCCAGGACCACTCCCGGATGCTGTTCAACGTCAAGGTCGTCTCTCCTGAGCGTTACAAGCAGCACCTGAAGGAGCTGGCCGCGAAGGGCCAGACCGGCTACCAGCCGGCGGGCATCGCGCAGACGGATCACGCGAAGAACGCGGAGACCAAGAACAAGTGAGCATCCTCAACGAACCCCAGGGTGCCGCCGCCGCGACAGCCACGGCAGCACCGCCAGTCCGCCAGAAGCAGCCCGGTATCAATGCGGTCAAGTGGCTCACCACCACCGACCACAAGACCATCGGCACGATGTATCTGGTCACGTCGTTCGCGTTCTTCTGCATCGGCGGTCTGATGGCGCTGCTGATGCGCGCCGAACTCGCCCGTCCCGGCACGCAGATCA
>NZ_JANIID010000051.1:0-35318 GCF_024519335.1 Streptomyces telluris | reverse complement strand
AGAAGAAGCTCCGGTAGCTGAACTCAGTTCAGCTACCGGAGCTTTTTTATTTCCGCAATGAACTGCGGAGCGTCACGCCGTGTTCACGTCCCCTGGAAACCCTCCAGGCATGGGGACAGTGGAGACGCTCACGGCAGCGGGCATCGGTACAGGTGACGAGGTCGTCGTGCCGTCGTACGCGACGGCGGATGCGGCCGAGGCGGTCCGCCGGGCCGGAGCCGTACCCGTGTTCGCGGACATCGACCCGGAGAGCCTCTGCCTGGACCCGGACTCCGTCGCCGCCACGCTCACGCTCCGGGCCGCCGCAGTGATGCCCGTTCACCTCTTCGGCCGCCGCGCCGACCTGGCCGGCCTACGCACCGTCGCCGACCGGCGCGGATTGCTCGTGGTCGAGTACGAGCAGTACGAGCAGTACGAGCAGCCTGCGCAGTACAAGCCGCCGGCTCCCGTGGACGAGAGCACCAGGCGCAGGTGGGCGCACGCCGCGTACCTGAACGCCCGGCTGCGGGGCGTCGTGACGCCCGCCGTGACCCCGGGCGTTGAGCACGGCTACCACTCCTATGTGGTGCGCGTGCCGGGCAACGGCCGGCCGGACCGCGATGCGTTCGCACGGGCGCTGCGGGCCCGCGGCGTACGGTGCCACGTGCCTGTACAGACACCCGTGCACCGACTTCCCTCCTACCGGCGGGACTTGTGGCTCGCCGAGACCGAGCGGGCCGCCGATCAGTGCCTGGCGCTGCCCATCGACGCCGCCGCCACCGAGCGGGAGCTGCACCGCGTCGTGGCCGTCTGCAATGCGCTGGGCGGGCTGGTTCCGGAAGCCGCCTGAGTGAGTCCCCGTGTGATGTCCTCACGAGCCTCCGGCGCGGCCGCCCCACGTGGTCAAAAGTGCGTACGAACATGGGGTATGCTTTATCTCGTTGCCGGCCCCAATAGCTCAGTCGGCAGAGCGTCTCCATGGTAAGGAGAAGGTCAACGGTTCGATTCCGTTTTGGGGCTCAGAGAAAGAAGGCCCCCGCCAAATGGCGGGGGCCTTCTTCGTATTCGCACCCCGGGTATTCACACCCCGGCCGTTCTCACGGCAGCTCCGGCACCCGCATCGCCAGGATCGCCATGTCGTCGGACGCGGGCTCCGCGGCGAAGCGCTCGACCGCCCGTAGCACCCGGGCGGCCACCGCCCCCGCCGTCAGCCCCGTACAGGTCGTCAGCAGGTCGGTGAGGCCGTCGTCGCCCAGCATGCGCGTGCCTTCGCGGCGCTCGGTCACGCCGTCCGTGACGCACAGGAGGACGTCGCCCGGTTCGAGGGTGACCGTCTGCTCGTACAGCTCCAGGTCCTCCATGACGCCCAGCAGCGGCTGCGGGTCCGCCGCCGCTTCCACCGTGCCGTCCTGGCGCAGGCGCAGCGGCAGGGGGTGGCCGGCGCAGACGACCTTGAGGATCGCGCTGCCGTCCTCCTGGGGCCACAGCTCGCCGTACAGCAGCGTCAGGAAGCGGCTGCGGGCGCCCTCGTCGAGGATGGCGGCGTTCAGACGCTCCAGCACCGCCGGGCCGCCGTAGCCCTCGCGGGCGAGGAGGCGCAGGGCGTGGCGGGCGAGGCCGGTGACCGCCGCGGCTTCGGGCCCCGTGCCGCAGACGTCGCCGATGGCGAAGCCGTAGGCGCCGTCGCGGATGGCGAAGAGGTCGTAGAAGTCGCCGCCGACCTCGTTGCCCTCGCCGGCGGCGCGGTAGATGACGTCGACCTCGACGCCGGGGACGTGCAGCAGCTCCGGCGGGAGGAGGCTGCGCTGGAGGGACTGGCTGATGGCGGTGCGCTCGCTGTAGAGGCGGGCGTTGTCCAGCGCCAGGGCGGCCCGGCGGGAGAGGTCCTCGGCGAGTTCGAGGATCTCCTGGCGGAAGTGGTCGTCGGTGGGCTTGCCGAGGGTGAGCATGCCGATGACGCGGTTGCGGGCGACGAGCGGCAGGACGACGGTCTCTCCGCCGACGGCGGCCGCCGTGGCGAGGGAGGTGCTGGGCGCGGCCGCGTGGCGGTCGCTCTCGGCGATGCCCAGGGTGCGCAGGGAGCCGCGGAGGGCCGCGGCGTGGGCGGCCTCGGAGGGGGCGGTCCAGATGCGGGCGCCGGGCGTGGGGACGGGGTCCGGCGGGGCGAGCCGGCCGAGGAGGGTCTTGAGGCCGTCGATGCGGTCCTCGTCCTCGTGCAGCACGTAGGACAGCTCGGGTTCGGATGCGGGGTCGGCGACGGTGTAGACCGCGCACCAGGTGGCGAGGGTGGGCACCGTCATCTGTGCCATGAGGGCGAGGGTCTGGTCGCGGTCGAGGGTGCCGGCGAGGAGGTCGGAGGCCTCGACGAGGAAGGAGAGGGAGCCGCGGCGCAGGCGTTCGAGCTCGTTGAGGCGGGCGCGCTCGACGGCCAGGGCGATGCGGTCGGCGGCGAACTGCAGACGCAGCGCTTCTTCGTTGCTGTAGCGGCCCGGGGCCTCCGCGGCGACGCCCAGGGAGCCGGTGAGGCGGCCCTCGACCTTGAGGGGGACGGTGACGACAGAGCGCATGCCGGTGTCGTTGAGGAGGGGAACGGCGCCGGGGAGGACGGCGAGGTCCTCGTGGACGGCGGGCATCCGGGCGGAGCCGTAGCGGCCGGTGCCGGCCTCGACGGGGACGCGGGCGAAGCGCTGGCGGGCGGAGGGCAGGCCGGTGGAGGCGCGCACCTCCAGCTCGGTCTCGTCGTCGGTGGCCAGCAGGAGGTAGGCGGCGTCGCCGTCGAGCATGTCGCGGGCGCGCTCGACGGTGCGCTGGAGGAGGCCGTCGAGGTCGTCGGGGGCGGGGGAGCCGATGAAGACCTCGAAGGGGTCGGTGACGGTGCCCCGGTCGGTGGTGCCGCTGTCGGTCGCGGCGGGAGTGCGCTGGAGGCTCTGCAGGACGGCGCGCTCCTCCTCGCGCACCAGCAGGCAGACGGTGGAGGGGGCGCCCTCGTTGTCGCGGACGCGGAGGTGGGAGGCGTAGACGGGCGTGATGCGGCCGTCGGCGCCCCTTATGCCGTAGGACCCCTCCCAGCGGGACAGGCGCAGGGCCTCGGCGATGCCGGTGGAGGTGCCGGGGGTGTGCGGCCAGGCGGCGAAGTCGGTGAGCGGCTTGCCGAGGACCTGGTCGGCGGCGAAGCCGAAGAGGGAGTCCGCGTCGTCGTTCCAGGCGGTGATGCCGCCGCTGCGGTCGAGCTGGACGACGGCGACGCGGACGCGGGCGTCGGCCACCGGCAGGGCCTCGGTGGGCAGGGCGGGGCCCGCGGAGCGGGTGCCGGCGGGGCGGTCGGGGAGGTCGAGCTGGAACCACACCTGCTTGTGGGTGGGGGTGTACTCGACGCCCCAGCGGGTGGCCAGAGCGGCGCACAGCAGCAGGCCGCGGCCTCCCTCGCGGTCGACGCCGCCGATGCGCCGGGCGGAGCTCTGCAGGGGCACCTCGCGCTCGGGATAGCGGTCGGCGACCTCGATGCGGACGCCGGTGGCGGTGCGCATGCACAGGACGTCGGCGGCGGTGCCGGCGTGGACGACGGCGTTGGTGACGAGCTCGCTGGTCAGGACGACGGCGTCGTCGATGATGTCGGGGTGGCCCCAGCCCTGGAGAGTGTCCCGGACGAAGGCGCGGGCGGAGGCGACCGAGCGTCCGACCGGCTCGAAGGTGGCGGCAGCCCGCGCGGTGATCACAGGTCTCCTCGTCGTGTAGGTCTCGGCGATCTGCTCACCCATGTCGCAGCGCCCCTCCATTGCCCTGGCCGGATGCCAGGTTACTTACCTTCACCGCACAGGCGGAGGCCGGTGCGAACGGATTCCACCTTGGGAGTGCCCGCGGACCGTGTGCGATGCTGCCGAACTGTTATGGCCTGGCCGGGCCGGGGTGAAACACTGGGAAAGATTGAAGTGGAAGCCCGACGAGGATGATCGACCCTGCGGGAGGGACACGGTGGAGTCTGGCGCGGAGGCGCGGGGCGTGAGCACGCGCGCGAAGGGCGGACGGTCCCGGGCCAATGGGACGACGGAAGTCGACACGGCGGCCTTGACCAGGCTGCTGACGGCGCTGTCCGCCATGCGCGACGGAAACTTCCGGAAGCGGCTGACGGTCTCCGGCGACGGGGTGATGGCCGAGATCGCCGCGGTCTTCAACGAGGTCGCGGACCGCAATCTGCAGCTCACCGGGGAGCTGGCCAGGGTGCGCCGGGTCGTGGGCCGTGAGGGCAAGCTCACGGAGCGGCTGGAGGTCGGGGCCTGCGAGGGCGCCTGGGCCGCCGCGATCGACGCGTCGAACGCCCTGGTGGACGACCTGGTGCGGCCGGTCTCCGAGGTGGGGCGGGTGCTGTCGGCGGTGGCCGAGGGCGACCTGGAGCAGCGGATGGACCTGCGCTCCCAGGGGGCGGACGGGTCGGCGCATCCGCTGCGGGGCGAGTTCCTGAAGGTCGGGCGTACGGTCAACGGCCTCGTGGACCAGCTGTCGGCGTTCACCGACGAGGTGACGCGGGTCGCGAGCGAGGTGGGCACCGAGGGCAAGCTGGGCGGCCAGGCACGGGTGCGCGGTATGTCGGGTTCGTGGAAGGACCTGACGGATTCCGTCAACACGATGGCGTCGAGGCTCACCGCTCAGGTGCGTGACATCGCTCTCGTGACGACCGCGGTCGCCAAGGGCGACCTCTCCCGCAAGGTCACGGTGCACGTGGCCGGGGAGATGCTGGAGCTGAAGAACACCGTCAACACGATGGTCGACCAGCTGTCCTCCTTCGCCTCCGAGGTCACGCGCGTGGCGCGCGAGGTGGGCACGGAGGGCGAGCTGGGGGGCCAGGCGCAGGTGCCCGGCGTCGCGGGCGTCTGGAAGGACCTCACGGACTCCGTCAACCTGATGGCCGGGAACCTGACGGCGCAGGTGCGGGGCATCGCGCAGGTGACGACGGCGGTCGCCAACGGCGACCTCTCGCAGAAGGTGACGGTCAGCGCGCGGGGCGAGATCGCCCAGCTGGCCGAGACGATCAACCAGATGACGGAGACGCTGCGCACCTTCGCCGACGAGGTGACGCGGGTGGCCAGCGAGGTCGGCGCGGAGGGCCGGCTCGGCGGGCAGGCTCAGGTGCCGGGGGCGGCGGGTACGTGGAAGGACCTCACCGATTCGGTGAACACCGCCTTCCGCAACGTCACGACGCAGGTGCGGGACATCGCCCAGGTGACCACGGCCGTGGCCAACGGTGACTTGGGCCAGAAGGTGACCGTCGACGTCTCCGGCGAGATGCTGGAGCTGAAGAACACGGTCAACACGATGGTGGACCAGCTGTCCGCCTTCGGTGCCGAAGTCACGCGCGTGGCGCGGGAGATCGGCGTCGAGGGCGAGCTCGGCGGTCAGGCCGCGGTGCCCGGCGCGGCGGGTACGTGGAAGGACCTCACCGACTCGGTGAACACCGCCTTCCGCAACCTCACGGGGCAGGTGCGCAACATCGCGCAGGTGACCACGGCGGTCGCCAACGGCGACCTCTCGCAGAAGGTGACCGTCGACGTCTCCGGCGAGATGCTGCAGCTGAAGAACACCGTGAACACCATGGTCGATCAGCTGTCCTCGTTCGCCGACCAGGTCACGCGCATGGCGCGCGACGTCGGCACGGAGGGCCGGCTGGGCGGTCAGGCCCGGGTGGACGGCGTCAGCGGCACCTGGAAGGAGCTGACCGACTCGGTCAACTTCATGGCGGGCAACCTCACCTCCCAGGTGCGGCAGATCGCTCAGGTGACCACGGCGGTCGCGCGCGGCGACCTCTCCCAGAAGATCGACGTGGACGCGCGCGGCGAGATCCTGGAGCTGAAGAACACCATCAACACGATGGTCGACCAGCTCTCCGCCTTCGCCGAGCAGGTGACCCGGGTCGCCCGGGACGTGGGGACCGAGGGCCGGCTGGGCGGCCAGGCGCAGGTGCCGGGCGTGGCCGGCGTATGGCGCGACCTCACGGACTCCGTCAACGGCATGGCGGGCAACCTGACGGCGCAGGTGCGCAACATCGCGCAGGTCGCGACGGCGGTCGCGCGCGGCGACCTGTCGCAGAAGATCGATGTGGACGCCCGGGGCGAGATCCTGGAGCTGAAGAACACCCTCAACACGATGGTGGACCAGCTGTCGTCGTTCGCCGATCAGGTCACGCGCGTGGCCCGCGAGGTGGGCACCGAGGGCATCCTGGGCGGCCAGGCCGAGGTGCAGGGCGTCTCCGGCACCTGGAAGGACCTCACCCAGTCGGTCAACTTCATGGCCAACAACCTGACTTCGCAGGTGCGCAACATCGCGGAGGTGACGACGGCCGTCGCCAAGGGCGACCTGTCGAAGAAGATCACCGTCGACGCGAAGGGCGAGATCCTCGAACTGGTCACCACCGTGAACACGATGGTGGACCAGCTCTCGGACTTCGCGGAGCAGGTGACGCGGGTGGCCCGCGAGGTGGGCACCGAGGGGCAGCTGGGCGGTCAGGCGCGGGTGCGGGACGTCACCGGCATCTGGAAGGACCTCAGTGACAACGTCAACCTGATGGCCAACAACCTCACCAGCCAGGTACGTAACATCTCGCAGGTCGCGGCGGCGGTCGCCAACGGCGACCTGACCAAAAAGGTGACGGTCGAGGCGCGCGGCGAGGTCGCGCAGCTGGCCGACACCGTCAACACCATGGTGACGACGCTGTCGTCCTTCGCGGACGAGGTCACGCGCGTGGCGCGCGAGGTGGGCACGGACGGCATCCTGGGCGGCCAGGCGCGCGTGCCGGGCGTCAGCGGCACCTGGAAGGACCTCACGGAGTCCGTGAACGCCATGGCCTCCAACCTGACGGGCCAGGTCCGCAACATCGCGATGGTCACCACGGCCATCGCCCAGGGCGATCTCACCAAGAAGATCGACATCGATGCCCGCGGCGAGATCCTCCAGCTGAAGACGACCATCAACACGATGGTGGACCAGCTGTCGTCGTTCGCCGATCAGGTCACGCGCGTGGCCCGCGAGGTGGGTACGGAGGGCCAGCTGGGCGGCCAGGCGCGGGTGCGGGACGTGGACGGCACCTGGCGGGACCTGACCGAGTCGGTCAACGAGATGGCCGGGAACCTGACCCGTCAGGTGCGGGCCATCGCCGAGGTCGCCACGGCGGTGACCCGTGGTGATCTCAACCTCAAGATCGACGTGGACGCGGCCGGCGAGATCCTGGAGCTCCAGGACAACATCAACACGATGATCGCCAACCTCCGCGAGACCACCCTGGCCAACAAGGAGCAGGACTGGCTCAAGGGCAACGTCGCCCGGATCTCCGGCCTCCTGCAGGGCCGCCGGGACCTGGACGACGTCGCCGGGCTGATCATGAGCGAGCTGACGCCGGTGGTCTCCGCGCAGCACGGCGCGTTCTTCCTGGCCATGCCGACGGGCTCGCCGTCCGGGCAGGGCGCGGAGGACGGCCGGGACGCCTACGAGCTGCGCATGCTCGGCTCGTACGGCTACTCGATGGGCTCCATGCCCACCTCCTTCCGGCCGGGCGAGACGCTGATCGGCACCGCGGCGAAGGAGAAGCGGACCATCCTGGTGGAGAACGTTCCGCCGGGCTACCTGAAGATCGCCTCCGGTCTGGGCGAGGCGCCTCCGGCGCACGTCATCGTGTTGCCGGTGCTCTTCGAGGGCCAGGTGCTCGGCGTGATCGAGCTGGCCTCCTTCCAGCCGTTCGCGCAGATCCAGAAGGACTTCCTCAACCAGATCGCCGAGATGATCGGCACGAGCGTCAACACCATCAGCGTCAACACCAAGACGGAGATGCTGCTCAAGCAGTCGCAGGAGCTCACCGAGCAACTGCGCGAGCGGTCGGCCGAATTGGAGAACCGGCAGAAGGCGCTGGAGATCTCCAACGCGGAGCTGGAGGAGAAGTCCGAGCGGCTGGCGCGGCAGAACCGCGACATCGAGGTGAAGAACACCGAGATCGAGGAGGCCCGGCAGGTGCTGGAGGAGCGCGCCGAGCAGCTCGCGGTCTCGATGCGCTACAAGTCCGAGTTCCTGGCCAACATGTCGCACGAGCTGCGCACGCCGCTCAACTCGCTGCTCATCCTCGCGAAGCTGCTCGCCGACAACGCGGACGGCAACCTCTCGCCCAAGCAGGTGGAGTTCGCCGAGACCATCCACGGCGCGGGCTCGGACCTGCTGCAGCTGATCAACGACATCCTGGACCTGTCCAAGGTCGAGGCGGGCAAGATGGACGTCAGCCCGACCCGGATCGCGCTCGTCCAGCTGGTCGACTACGTGGAGGCCACGTTCCGGCCGCTGACGGCGGAGAAGGGGCTCGACTTCTCCGTACGGGTCTCGCCCGAGCTGCCGGCCACGCTGCACACCGACGAGCAGCGGCTGCTGCAGGTGCTGCGCAACCTCCTGTCGAACGCGGTCAAGTTCACCGACACCGGCGCGGTGGAGCTGGTCATCCGGCCGGCCGGCGGGGACGTCCCGGACACCATCCGCGAGCAGCTCCTCGAAGCGGGCTCGCTGCGCGACCCGGACGGCGAGGTGATCGCCTTCTCGGTCACCGACACCGGCATCGGCATCGCGGCCAGCAAGATGCGCGTGATCTTCGAGGCGTTCAAGCAGGCCGACGGGACGACCAGCCGCAAGTACGGCGGCACCGGCCTCGGGCTGTCGATCAGCCGGGAGATCGCACGGCTGCTCGGCGGCGAGATCCACGCCGCGAGCGAGCCCGGCCGCGGCTCCACCTTCACCCTCTACCTCCCGCTCAACGCCGGCGAGCTGCCGCCGCAGGGCTACCCGCAGCTCGCGCCGGGCAGCCGGCCCGAGCCCGGCGCCGAGCAGGGGGGCGTCGCCGAGGAGATCACGGCCGTCGAGGCGGGGCTGCCGGTCGCCGGGGCGGAGTCGCCCGCGCGCGGGGCGGCAGGACTCCTGCTGCGGCGCCAGCGGGCCGCGCAGGCCGCCGCGCAGTGGCCCGCTCCGCCCGTGCCGGGGACCCAGCCGCCGGCCGCCCCCCAGGGCGAGCCGTGGCCGACCGAGCTCCATGGTGACGCAGAGCAACCGACGGCCAAGGACTTCGGGTCGGGGTTCGGCGGGGGCTTCCACGGGGAGAAGGTGCTGATCGTCGACGACGACATCCGCAACGTCTTCGCCCTCACGAGCGTCCTGGAGCAGCACGGGCTTTCGGTGCTCTACGCGGAGAACGGCCGCGAGGGGATCGAGGTGCTGGAGCAGCACGACGACGTCGTGGTGGTCCTGATGGACATCATGATGCCGGAGATGGACGGCTACGCCACGACGGCCGCCATCCGCAGGATGCCGCAGTTCGCGGGCCTGCCCATCATCGCGCTCACCGCGAAGGCGATGAAGGGCGACCGGGAGAAGAGCATCGACGCGGGCGCGTCGGACTACGTCACCAAGCCCGTCGACACCGATCACCTGCTCACGGTGATGGAGCAGTGGATGCGCGCCGAGTGAGGCGGAGCCGCGCGGGCCGCCCGGCGTTCGCGGGCGGCCGCTGACCGAGTGTGCGCGAGGACGTGTGGGGACCGGGGATTCGGGGAACCTTCTGGTCCCCCACTACGTTTCTGCTACGTGCACAGTGACATCGCGGTGACAGGGTGTGGCGACCGGCGGGGTGCGGCTACCATGACCGGCACAAGGACGGGCGGCGCAAGGGAGTCGTCCCCTGGGGCGGCGCCCGGTGCACTGCCGGGGCGAGGAGGACGGGCCATGGTGCAGAAGGCCAAGATCCTCCTGGTCGATGACCGGCCGGAAAATCTGCTGGCGCTGGAGGCCATCCTCTCGGCGCTCGATCAGACACTGGTACGGGCATCGTCAGGGGAGGAAGCGCTCAAGGCGCTGCTGACGGACGATTTCGCAGTGATCCTGCTGGACGTCCAGATGCCTGGCATGGATGGATTCGAGACCGCGGCGCACATCAAGCGGCGGGAGCGGACGCGGGACATCCCCATCATCTTCCTGACCGCCATCAACCACGGCCCGCACCACACCTTCCGCGGCTACGCGGCGGGCGCGGTGGACTACATCTCCAAGCCCTTCGACCCGTGGGTGCTGCGCGCCAAGGTCTCGGTCTTCGTCGAGCTGTACATGAAGAACTGCCAGCTGCGCGAGCAGGCGGCCCTGTTGCGGCTGCAGCTGGAGAACGGCCAGTCCGGGCGTACGGGCGCCGCGGCGGCCCAGGAGCCCGCGGGGCTGCTCGCCGAGCTCTCCGCACGGCTCGCCGCCGTCGAGGAGCAGGCCGAGGCGCTGACCAAGCAGCTCGACGAGTCCGCCGACGCCGCGGCCGTCGCCACCGCCGCCCACCTCGAGCGCAAACTCACCGGCCTGCGGCGCGCACTGGACGCCCTGGAGCCCGGGGCCGGCAGCGGGGCGAGCCCGCTGCCCGCTCCCAGCTGACTCTTTGACGCCCTGTCACCCTTGAAAACATTGGGCCACGACACGAACGGGTGAACGCCGGGGCGCGGGTGTCCCTCGCGCCCGGCAACGGTAATCTCGGCTCCATGGCCTCACGTACGTCCGGCAAGGGTTCCCAGAGCGCGGCGGGCACCTCGAAGCAGCGTGCCGGGCGCTCCGGGGGCGCCGCCAAGAAGGCTGCGCCCAGGCCCGCGGGACGGGCGCCCGCCAAGAAGGCGCCGCCCCGCAAAGCACCCGCCAAGAAGGCCGCGGCCAAGCGGGCACCCAAGCGCGCGCCCGCACCTGCCGGCGGCGTCCGCCGCGTGGGGCGGGGCGTGGCCCACGGCGTGGGCGCGCTGTTCCGCGGCGTCGGCCGCGGCGCGCGGGGCCTCGATCCGGCCCACCGCAAGGACGGCGTGGCGCTGCTGCTCCTGGGCCTCGCCCTCATCGTGGCGGCGGGCACCTGGTCCAGCCTGGAAGGCCCCGTCGGCGACCTGGTGACCATGCTCGTCACCGGCGCCTTCGGCCGGCTCGACCTCGTGGTGCCGATACTCCTCGGCATCATCGCGGTCCGGCTCTTCCGCCACCCCGAGCGCCCCGAGGCCAACGGACGGATCGTCATCGGCCTGTCCGCGCTGGTCGTGGGCGTCCTCGGCCAGGTCCACGTGGCCTGCGGGTCGCCCGGGCGGGGCGACGGCTCGCACGCCCTGCAGGACGCGGGCGGCCTGATCGGCTGGGCCGCGTCCAAACCTCTGGTCTTCACGGTCGGCGAGGTGCTCGCCGTGCCGCTGCTGGTGCTGCTCACCGTCTTCGGCCTGCTGGTCGTCACCGCCACCCCCGTCAACGCCATCCCGCGCCGCCTGAGGCAGCTGGGGATCCGGCTCGGGCTGATCGAGCCGCTGCCGGGCGAGTACGAGGGGGAGGACGCCGCAGGCTACGCGGAGTACGCCGAGGACTGGCGCGAGGAGCCCGCCGCGCGCCCCCGCCGCGCTGCGACGCGACGGGCCGCCGGGGCGACCGACCCGGAGCAGGCCGAGGAAGAGGCGCTGAACAAGCGGCGCAAGGCGCGGCGCCCCGCCGGGCAGCCCGTGGAGCCTCCGGCCGGCCGCGAGCCCGACGCCATCGACATGGCGGCCGCTGCCGCCGCCTCGCTCGACGGGGCCGTGCTGCACGGCGTGCCGCCCACCCCGCTCGTCGCCGGGCTCAGCAGCGGCATCGCGCAGGACGACGGGCAGCCGGGCGCCGTGCCGGGCGCGCGGGGCCGCGGACAGGGGCCCGGCGCCGTGCAGGACCGCACCAAGGGCGTCCCCGACCTCACCCGCGGCGTGCCGGACCTCACCAAGGCCGCGCCCGCCCCCGACGCGGCGCCGGGCCTGCCCGCGCGCGCCGAGCAGCTCCAGCTCTCGGGCGACATCACCTACTCCCTGCCCACGCTCGACCTGCTGGAGCGGGGCGGGCCGGGCAAGGCGCGCAGCGCCGCGAACGACGCCATAGTGGCCGCGCTGACCACCGTCTTCTCCGAGTTCAAGGTCGACGCCGCCGTCACCGGCTTCACCCGCGGCCCGACGGTCACGCGCTACGAGGTCGAGCTGGGCCCCGCCGTCAAGGTCGAGCGCATCACCGCCCTCGCCAAGAACATCGCCTACGCCGTCGCCAGCCCGGACGTCCGCATCATCTCCCCGATCCCCGGCAAGTCCGCCGTGGGCATCGAGATCCCCAACACCGACCGGGAGATGGTCAACCTGGGCGACGTCCTGCGCCTCGCGGACGCCGCCGGGGACGACCACCCGATGCTCGTCGCCCTCGGCAAGGACGTCGAGGGCGGTTACGTGATGGCCAACCTGACGAAGATGCCGCACATCCTCGTCGCCGGCGCCACCGGCTCCGGCAAGTCCTCGTGCATCAACTGCCTCATCACCTCGCTGATGGTGCGGGCCACGCCCGACGAGGTCCGCATGGTGCTCGTCGACCCCAAGCGCGTGGAGCTGACCGCCTACGAGGGCATCCCGCACCTGATCACCCCGATCATCACCAACCCCAAGCGCGCGGCCGAGGCCCTGCAGTGGGTCGTCCGCGAGATGGACCTGCGCTACGACGACCTCGCGGCCTTCGGCTTCCGCCACATCGACGACTTCAACGCGGCCGTCCGGGCGGGCAAGGTCACTCCTCCGGAGGGCAGCGGGCGCGAGCTCTCCCCGTACCCCTATCTGCTGGTGATCGTCGACGAGCTGGCGGACCTGATGATGGTCGCCCCGCGGGACGTCGAGGACTCGATCGTGCGCATCACCCAGCTCGCCCGTGCCGCCGGCATCCACCTGGTGCTGGCCACCCAGCGCCCGTCCGTCGACGTGGTCACCGGCCTGATCAAGGCGAACGTGCCGTCCCGGCTCGCCTTCGCCACCTCCTCGCTCGCCGACAGCCGCGTCATCCTCGACCAGCCGGGCGCCGAGAAGCTGATCGGCAAGGGCGACGGCCTCTTCCTGCCCATGGGGGCGGGCAAGCCGGTCCGCATGCAAGGCGCCTTCGTCACGGAGGCCGAGGTCGCGGCCGTCGTGCAGCACTGCAAGGACCAGATGGCGCCGGTCTTCCGGGACGACGTCACCGTGGGCACCGCCAGGAAGAAGGAGATCGACGAGGACATCGGCGACGACCTGGACCTGCTGTGCCAGGCCGCGGAGCTGGTCGTCTCCACCCAGTTCGGCTCGACGTCGATGCTGCAGCGCAAACTGCGTGTGGGATTCGCGAAGGCGGGCAGACTCATGGACCTGATGGAGTCGCGGGGCATCGTGGGCCCGAGCGAGGGCTCCAAGGCCCGCGACGTCCTCGTCAAGCCCGATGAGCTGGATGCCGTGCTCGCGGTGATCCGCGGGGACGGCGGGTCCTGACGGCGCCGGAGATTCCTGCCCAACCGTTTCTCTCGGCGGCGTGTCGAGTTGAGAAAGGGGGGCGGTCCGATGTTCCACCGTCGGCGCCGCAGAGTCATCTGATGGCGTACAAAGTCCGGCTTCCCGCTTGCCCGCGGCTTTCGTATCCCCCCTAGACTGAACTCCCAGCAGGTGGCTACACGCTCGAAAGGCGCCCACGTGTCCATCGGCAACTCCTCCGCAGACGCAGAAGCAGACGACCGGCCGTCGATCGGCCGGGCTCTCCAGCAGGCCCGCATCAGCGCCGGACTGACCGTCGACGAGGTCAGCTCCACCACCCGCGTGCGCATCCCGATCCTGCACGCGATCGAACAGGACGACTTCTCGCGCTGCGGCGGAGACGTCTACGCACGTGGGCACATCCGCACCCTGGCCGTCACCGTCGGGCTCGACCCGGCCGTGCTGCTCGCGCGCTACGACGCCGAGCGCGGCGGGCGCCCCGCGCCGACCCCCGCGGCACCCGTCTTCGACGCCGAGCGCATCCGCCCCGAGCCCCGCCGCCCCAACTGGACGGCGGCGATGGTCGCCGCGATCGTGGCCGTCGTCGGCTTCGTCGGCTTCACGCTCTTCAACGGCGGCGCCAAGAGCACCAACGGCTCCGTCGCCGCGGACTCGCCCTCCGCCAAGCCCTCCGCCTCGCCGAGCCGGAAGCTTCCCTCGGGCAAGCCTGCCGACCCGAAGGCGGAGCCCTCGGGCAAGGCCATCGCCGGGGCGCCGGCCAACAAGGTCACCGTCAAGCTCGCCGCCGATCACGGCCAGACCTGGATGTCCGCCAAGGACCACAACGGCCGGCTGCTGGAGGAGGGCGTCCTCAAGCAGGGCGATTCCAAGACCTTCACCGACAACACCCGGATCGATCTTGTCCTGGGCAACGCCGGAGCGGTTCGGCTGTTCGTGAACGGCAAGGAGGTCAAGAATGTCGGCGACAAGGGCCAGGTCCAGCGCCTCAGCTACACCAAGGGAGACCCCGTAGCGGGCTGACCTGCGGCGGAGGGTGGGCGCGGACGGCTGGGGGACGCGCCGCCGGGTGATCGTTCTCTCGTGGCCCACCGGTATTGCCGGGAGCCTCGGCAGCGGATGAGGCTCCCGGACAAAGTAGGCTGAGCCCTATGCCCGAACGCCGTACCGTCGCTCTTGTCACACTTGGCTGCGCCCGTAACGAGGTGGACTCGGAGGAGCTGGCAGGCCGCTTGGCGGCGGATGGCTGGGACCTCGTGGAGGACGCCGCCGAAGCCGATGTGGCCGTCGTCAACACCTGTGGCTTCGTCGAGGCCGCGAAGAAGGACTCCGTAGACGCCCTCCTGGAGGCCAACGACCTCAAGGACCAGGGGCGCACCCAGGCCGTGGTCGCCGTCGGCTGCATGGCCGAGCGGTACGGCAAGGAGCTCGCCGAGGCGCTGCCCGAGGCCGACGGCGTGCTCGGCTTCGACGACTACGCCGACATCTCCGACCGGCTCCAGACCATCCTCTCCGGCGGCGTCCACGCCTCCCACACCCCGCGCGACCGCCGCAAGCTGCTGCCGATCAGCCCCGCCGAGCGGCAGAGCGCCGACGTGGCCCTCCCGGGGCACGCCCAGGACACCCCTCCCGACGACCTGCCCGAGGGCGTGGCGCCGGCCTCCGGGCCGCGTGCGCCGCTGCGCCGCCGGCTGGAGACCAGCCCCGTCGCGTCCGTGAAGCTCGCCTCCGGCTGCGACCGGCGGTGCTCCTTCTGCGCCATTCCCTCCTTCCGCGGCTCCTTCATCTCCCGCCGCCCCTCCGACGTGCTGGGCGAGACGCGCTGGCTCGCGGAGCAGGGCGTCAAGGAGGTCATGCTGGTCTCGGAGAACAACACCTCCTACGGCAAGGACCTCGGCGACATCCGCCTGCTGGAGACGCTGCTGCCCGAGCTGGCGGCCGTCGACGGCCTGGAGCGCATCCGGGTCAGCTACCTGCAGCCGGCGGAGATGCGGCCGGGTCTGATCGACGTGCTGACCTCCACCGAGAAGGTCGCGCCCTACTTCGACCTGTCCTTCCAGCACTCGGCCCCCGGCGTGCTGCGTGCCATGCGCCGCTTCGGCGACACCGACCGCTTCCTGGAGCTGCTCGACCAGATCCGGGCCAAGGCCCCGCAGGCCGGCGCCCGCTCCAACTTCATCGTCGGCTTCCCCGGTGAGACCGAGGAGGACGTCGCTGAGCTGGAACGTTTCCTGACCGGAGCCCGCCTGGACGCCATCGGCGTCTTCGGCTACTCCGACGAGGACGGCACCGAGGCGGCCACGTACGACCACAAGCTCGACCCCGAGATCGTCGCCGAGCGCCTCGCGCGCATCTCCCGGCTCGCCGAGGAGCTCACCGCGCAGCGCGCGGAGGAGCGGATCGGAGAGACCATTGAGGTGATGGTCGACCGCGTGGACGAGGAGGACGGCGTGCTCGGCCGGGCCGCCCACCAGGCGCCCGAGACCGACGGCCAGGTCATGCTCGGCACCGGCCCGGGCCTCGTCCCCGGCCGTATGGTCGTGGCCAAGGTGGTGGCGAGCGAGGGTGTCGACCTCGTCGCCGAACCGCTCGGCGACGGAGGGTGTACCGAGGAGGCGGGCAGATGACCGGAGTCCCGGCCTCCGCCACCGGAGGCCATGCCCCGGCGGCAGCCGTACGGCAGGCCGGGCTGTGGAACATCGCCAACATCCTCACCATGGTGCGGCTGCTGCTCGTGCCGGGGTTCGTGCTGCTGATGCTCCACAACGGCGGGTACGACCCGGCCTGGCGCTCCTTCGCCTGGGCCGCCTTCGCCATCGCCATGATCACCGATCTCTTCGACGGTCATCTGGCCCGGACGTACAACCTGGTCACGGACTTCGGCAAGATCGCCGACCCGATCGCGGACAAGGCGATCATGGGTGCGGCGCTGATCTGCCTGTCCGCGCTGGGCGACCTGTGGTGGTGGGTCACCGGCGTGATCCTCTTCCGCGAGATCGGCATCACGCTGATGCGGTTCTGGGTGATCAAGCACGGCGTCATCCCGGCCAGCCGCGGCGGCAAGATGAAGACCCTCGCGCAGGGCGTCGCCGTCGGGATGTACATCCTGGCGCTGACCGGGGCGCTGGCCACCGCTCGCTTCTGGGTGATGGCGGTGGCCGTGGTGTTGACGGTGGCCACGGGGCTCGACTACGTGAAGCAGGCCGTCGTGCTGCGCAGGGCGGGCCGGGCCGCGGCCGGCGCCGGAACTCCCGGGGCTGCGTCCCGATGAGCACGGCAGGCGAGACGTACACCCCGGCGGCTTCGGCGGTCCTGGCCGCGCTCGTGGCGCGCGGTGAGACCGTCGCCGCCGCCGAGTCGCTCACCGGAGGGCTGGTCGCGGCGGAACTGACCGCGGCGCCCGGCGCGTCCCGGTCGGTGCGGGGGTCCGTCACGGCGTACGCCACCGAGGTCAAGGCCGCGGTGCTGGACGTGGACGGGGAACTGCTCGCCCGGCGCGGCGCCGTGGACGGCGACGTGGCCGAGCAGATGGCCCGCGGCGTCCGCACGCTGCTGGGCGCCGACTGGGGGCTCGCCACGACCGGTGTCGCCGGTCCCGAACCCCAGGACGGCAAGCCCGTCGGGACGGTCTTCGTGGCCGTCGCGGGGCCGGGGGAGCGCGCCCGGGTGCGCGAGCTCTCCCTGGACGGGGAGCGCTCCCGGATCCGGTCGGAGAGCGTCCGGTCGGTGCTGGAACTGCTGCTGAACGAACTGACGGAAAACGTGGGCGCAAAGGATACGGAACACAACGGGGGGAATGGATGTTTGCAGCCCTGAGTGAACACGACATAGCTCCCCGCACGGCCGGAGCCCGAGGCGGTACGGTGGGGCGTGAAGGATCCGGATTCGCGGTCCAAGGAGGGAGCCACCGATGATTCTGCTCCGTCGCCTGCTGGGTGACGTGCTGCGTCGGCAGCGCCAGCGCCAGGGCCGCACTCTGCGCGAGGTCTCCTCATCCGCCCGGGTCTCGCTCGGTTACCTCTCCGAGGTCGAGCGGGGGCAGAAAGAGGCGTCCTCCGAGCTTCTCTCCGCAATCTGCGACGCTCTGGACGTACGGATGTCCGAGGTCATGCGCGAGGTCAGCGATGAATTGTCGCTCGCCGAGCTGGCGCAGTCGGCAGCGGCGAGCGAGCCGGTACCCGCGCCGATGCGGCCGATGTTCAATACGGTGTCCGTGACGGGCGTGCCGGGGGAGCGAGTCACGATCAAGGCTCCCGCCGAGGCCGTGGACGTGGTCGCGGCCTGACAGGCGTTTTGCGGGAAATCCCGGTCGGTTCTCCGGCCGGGATTTCGTGTTTCCCGGAGCCGTTCGTTCCGGGGTTGATCCGCGGTGGATCCAGCGTGGATCCGGCGTGGATTCGTGGTGGATTCGTGGTGGTGTGCGATGGCGGGTCGGCGGGAAGGCGGATAAAAAGACGAACAACACGGAACAAACGGTCCAAACCGTTGAGATGGGGAGAACCTGGATGTCTGTCGTCAAGAGTTCGCTGTCCGAACCGGATCGCAAGACCGTGGGGGACGCCCTCCAGGGCGCCCTGGTCGACCTGGTGGACCTCTCGCTGGTGGCCAAGCAGGTGCACTGGACCGTCGTGGGCCCCCGATTCCGCTCGGTCCACCTCCAGCTGGACGAAGTCGTCGCGAGCGCCCGCGTGCACGCC
This sequence comes from Streptomyces telluris, assembly GCF_024519335.1. Taxonomy (NCBI): domain Bacteria; kingdom Bacillati; phylum Actinomycetota; class Actinomycetes; order Kitasatosporales; family Streptomycetaceae; genus Streptomyces; species Streptomyces telluris. The sequence goes on along the minus strand of NZ_JANIID010000051.1, from coordinate 17,338 downwards.
GACACCGTCGCCGAGCGCGCATCGGCCCTCGGCATCGCGCCGGACGGACGTGCCGAGACCGTCGCCAAGACCAGCGGCATCGACCCGGTCGGCGGCGGCTGGAGCAAGGACACGGAAGCCGTACAGACCCTCGTCTCCGCGCTGGGCGCGGTGATCACCCGGATGCGGGAGCGCATCCGCGCCACGGAGGAGCCGGACCCGGTCACCCAGGACCTCCTGATCGGTCTGACCGGCGACCTCGAGAAGCACCACTGGATGTTCCAGGCGGAGAACGCCTGACGGCGCCGGGGAGGCCCCCGGCGGAGCGGAGACGGGATCCCCCGGGCGCCGGAGCCCGGGGGATCCGTCGTGCCGGGTTCCGGCGCCGGGGCTCCGGTGGCGCCCGCGGCCCGGCCGCGCTCTCCTGGGGACATGGACGAGCACCCGGTGATCCGCTTCACGAACGAGCTGATGGTGCTCACGGACCTCGACCAGACCACGGCCGGCACCTTCGTGCGCCGGGTGTACCAGGAGGGCACCCACGAGGGCGAGCAGCGGCTGATCGTCGACCTGCACCAGCGCGACCGCAGGATCACGGAGCTGGAGCAGGAGCTGGCGCGGCTGCGGGGCGGGGACTCCGGCTGACCGCCGGCGCCGCAGGGCGCGAACGGGCGTGCAGCGCGCCGCTTCCGGCTTCCGGTGCGCTCTCCCACGCCAGGGGAAGCCGGTCTAGCGTCGGCCGAAGGAGGCAGCCATGGTCCGGCGTGATGTCTGGGGCTGCCGCCGGCCGTACGTCCTGCTGGGGCGGGCGGCAGCGCTCGTCGCCGGCGGTCTGTGGTGGTGGGCCCTGCTGCGACTGCTCGTACAGCCGGGCCGGGCCGGGCCCGTGGACGGGCTCGTCCTCGCCGGCGGGTGGGGCCTGAGCCTGCTGCCCGTGCACTGCGGCCCCTGGAGACGGCGTGAGGCCCGGGAGGGGCTCCTGGGCGCCGTGGCCGCGCGGGTAGGGCGGTCGGCGTGGGTGGCGTGGGCGTGCCGGCGGCGCGGAGGCCCGGCCGGCCGGTCGTGAGGGCGCGGCCGGGGTGGTCGGGGGGTCGGAGGTCGGAGACGAGGTCGGGGTGGGCGACGGGGCGGGTGTGAGGGGCTCTACGGAGGGGGTCCCTGTGGAGGGGGACTGTGGAGGGGGCTGCGGAAGGGGTGGTTCTCTACGGACCGCAGGGCTTCACTCGTCCGGCTTAATCATGCGGTCCGCCCCGGCGCGGGGCCGGGCTGGCAGGCGGGGCACCAGTACGTGACGCGCTCCTGACCCGCCTCCCCCTGATCCGCCGTGCGCAGCGGCGTACCGCAGCGGCGGCAGGGCCGCCCGGCCCGCCCGTACACCCACACCCGGTGGTCGGGGCGCGGATCGCCGGTGGTGATGCGGGCGGCGCGCGCCTTGTTGGCCTCCAGGAGCTTCCTTGCCAGGGCGGGCAGTCGCTCGGGGGCCGGGACGTCGCGCACGGGCAGCCAGGGGGAGATCCGGAGCAGGAAGCAGAGCTCCGACTTGTAGACATTCCCGATGCCGGCGAGGTTGCGCTGGTCGAGCAGGGCCTCCCCCACGGGCCGGTCCGCGTCGGCGAGCAGCCGGCGCAGTGCCTCCTCCGCGTCCCAGCCGGGGCCCAGGAGGTCCGGGCCCAGGTGGCCGACCACCGAGCTCTCGTCGGCGGTGCGCAGCAGCTCCAGCACGGGCAGGCGGTACCCCACGGCGGTGCGGTCGGCGGTGGCCAGCACGGCGCGGATCTGGTGCCCGGGGCCGCCGCGCCACCGCTCGCCGGGGGCGTACACGCGCCAGGCGCCGTCCATCCTCAGATGTGAGTGCAGGGTCAGGCCCCCTTCCAGGCGCGTGAGCAGGTGCTTGCCGCGGGGGAGGACCTCGGTGACGCGGCGGCCGGTGAGGTCCACGGTGGCCAGCGAGGGGACGCGCAGGTCGGAGCGGACCAGCGGGGCGCCGGCCAGGGCGCGGTCGAGCTCCCGTGCGGTGCGCCAGACGGTGTCTCCCTCGGGCATGTGCTCCTCCGGCCCTCTCCTGCTTCCCGTGCTTCTCGTGGTCGTCCGTTCTTGTCCGGCTTCCGGCTCAGGGTGCGCGCAGGCGCAGGCCCTTGGGCGTGGCGTGGAAGCCCGCCGCCTCCAGCAAGGGGCCCAGAGGGGAGGACAGCGCGGCGGTGCCGTTGATGCGCTCGACGGTGACGGTGCCGAGCGCGCCCGCGCGGGCCGCCCCGGCGAGCGCCTCGGCTGCTTCACGCAGCCCCGGGTCGTCCGCGTCGGCCGTCTCGGCCCCCTCCTGCTGCGGCCAGGCGATCAGGGTCTTGCCGCCGCGCTCCATGTACAGGGCGAGGGCGCCGTCGAGGAGCACGACCAGGGACCCCGCCTTGCGGCCCGGCTTGTGGGTGGCTTCGGCGGGCGGCTCGGGCCAGGAGAGCGCCGCGCCGTAGGCGTTGGCGGGGTCGGCCGCGGCGAGGACGACGGCCCGGGTACGGCGCGGGGCCGTGGACGGAGCCTCCCACGGCATGGTGCCCGCGGCGGCGGGGGTGCCGCCTGCCGCCCGGTCGCGGGCCGTGCTCGCGGCCCGCAGCCGGTCGACGGCGCCGTCCATGGCGAACTGCGCGGCCCCCAGGCCCTCGACCACGTAGCCGCGGCGCGCCTGGCCGCTCTCCTCGAAGACGGACAGCACGCGGTACGCGGCGGAGAAGCCGCCCTCCACGCCCTCGGCGGCCACCGCTCCGCGGGTGACGACCCCGTGCCGGTCGAGGAGCGTACGGGCCAGGGCGTGGGCGCGGTGCGTGGGGTCGGGCTCGTGCCCGGGCAGCAGGGACCAGCGGCCCGCGACCGTGGGCGGGCCTCCGCGGGAGGCGGTCGGCGACGTGGGCAGGCCGCCGCGTGCGGTGAAGGAGCCGTAACGGCCGCGCGGCACCGCGCGCTTGGCGCGGTGCGCCGTGGAACCCGCCGTCCGCCCCGAGCCGAGGAGGGCGCGCAGCGGGGCGAGGGTGTCGTTGGTGAGCCGGCCGGACCAGGCGAGGTCCCACAGGGCGTCGGCGATCTGCGGCTCCGTGACGTCGGGGACGGCGGCGCGCACGCGCTCGGCGATCTGACGGAAGAACAGGCCGTAGCCGCCGGAGAGCGCGTCGAGCACCGCCTGGTGGACGGGGGAGAGCTCCAGCGGGTGGGGCTCGGGCAGCAGCAGCGGGGCCGCGTCGGCGAGCAGCAGGGACACCCAGCCGTCCTTGCCGGGGAGGGCGCCGGCTCCGGCCCACACCACCTCGCCCGCCGCGGTGAGTTCGTCGAGCATGGCCGGGGAGAAGTCGCGCACGCGGCCGGGGAGCACCAGCTTCTCCAGGGCCGACGCCGGGACGGGCGCGCCCTGCAACTGCTCGATTGCGCGCAGCAGCCCGTCGACGCCGCGCAGGCTGTGGGTGCCGACGTGCTGCCACTGGGGGAGGAACGCGGCCAGCGCGGCGGGCGGTACGGGCTCCAGCTCGTGCCGCAGCGCCGCGAGGGAGCGGCGGCGCAGCCTGCGCAGGACCGCCGCGTCGCACCACTCCTGGCCGATGCCGGAGGGGTGGAACTCGCCCTGGACGACGCGGCCGCCGGCCATGAGGCGCTGCAGCGCGCCGTCGGTCACGGCCGTGCCCAGGCCGAAGTGGGCGGCGGCCTCGGCCGAGGTGAAGGGGCCGTGGGTGCGGGCGTAGCGGGCGAGGAGGTCGCCCAGCGGGTCCTTGACGGGCTCGGTGAACGCCTCGGGGACGCCGACGGGCAGGGCCGTGCCCAGGGCGTCGCGCAGCCGCCCCGCATCCTCGACGGCCGCCCAGCGCTCCTCCCCGGCGACCCGTACCCGGACGGCGCGCCGGGACTCCGCCAGCTCCCGTACCCAGGCCGGGTCGGCGCCGCGCCCGGCCAGGCCGGCGTCGGTCAGCGGGCCCAGCAGGCGCAGCAGATCGGCGACGCCTTCGCGGTCCTTGGCGCGCCGGTCCTCCGTCAGCCACTGCAGCTCGCGCTCCAGCTCGGCCAGGACCTCCGCGTCGAGCAACTCGCGCAGCTCGGCCTGGCCCAGGAGCTCGGCGAGCAGCCGCGAGTCCAGCGACAGGGCGGCGGCACGGCGCTCCGCGAGCGGCGAGTCCCCCTCGTAGAGGAACTGGGCGACGTAGCCGAAGAGCAGCGAGCGGGCGAACGGGGAGGGCTCCGGGGTGGTCACCTCCACCAGCCGGACGCGGCGCGATTCGATGTCGCCCATGAGCTCGGTGAGACCGGGGACGTCGAAGACGTCCTGGAGGCACTCGCGGACGGCCTCCAGGATGATCGGGAACGAACCGAACTCCCCGGCGACCTGCAGCAACTGCGCGGCGCGCTGGCGCTGCTGCCACAGCGGGGTGCGCTTGCCGGGGTTGCGCCGGGGAAGCAGCAGGGCCCGGGCGGCGCACTCGCGGAAGCGCGCGGCGAACAGGGCCGAGCCCCCGACCTGGTCGGTGACGATCTGGTCGATCTCGCCCTTGTCGAAGGCGACGTCCGCGGCGCCGACGGGCGACTGCTCGCCGTCGTACTCCGTGCCCTTGCGGGCGGGGTCGGCATCCAGCAGGTCGAGGCCCATGAGATCGGCGTCGGGCAGCCGCAGCACGATGCCGTCGTCGGCGTGCATCACCTGGGCGTCCATGCCGTACCGCTCGGCGAGGCGGGCGCCCAGGGCCAGTGCCCAGGGGGCGTGCACCTGGGCGCCGAAGGGCGAGTGGACGACGACGCGCCAGTCGCCGAGCTCGTCGCGGAAGCGCTCCACGACGATGGTCCGGTCGTCCGGGACGTGCCCGCAGGCCTGGCGCTGCTCGCTCAGGTAGGCAAGGACGTTGTCCGCCGCCCAGGCGTCGAGGCCGGCGGAGGAGAGCCGCTCCCGGGCGGCGTCCGCGTCCGCGGAGCCGACCTCGCGCAGGAAGGCGCCCAGGGCGCGGCCCAGTTCGAGGGGGCGCCCCAGCTGGTCGCCCTTCCAGAACGGCAGCCGCCCCGGGACGCCGGGCGCGGGGGTGACGAGGACGCGGTCGCGCGTGATGTCCTCGATCCGCCACGAGGTGGTGCCCAGGGTGAAGACGTCGCCCACGCGCGACTCGTAGACCATCTCCTCGTCCAGCTCGCCGACCCGGCGCCCGCCCTTGGCGCCGTCCTTGGACTCCGCGCCGGCCAGGAAGACGCCGAACAGCCCGCGGTCGGGGATGGTGCCGCCCGAGGTGACGGCGAGCCGCTGCGCGCCCGGGCGGCCCGTGACCGTACCGGCGACGCGGTCCCACACCAGGCGCGGCCGCAGTTCGGCGAAGGCGTCGGACGGATAGCGGCCCGCGAGCATGTCGAGCACCGCGGTGTAGGCCGACTCCGGCAGGGACGCGAAGGGGGCGGCCCGCCGCACCAGGGCCAGCAGCTCCTCCACGTCCCAGGTGTCGACGGAGACCATGGCGACGACCTGCTGGGCCAGGACGTCCAGCGGATTGGCGGGCACCCGCAGGGACTCGATGCCCCCCGAGCGCATCCGCTCGGTCACCACGGCCGCCTGCACCAGGTCCCCCCGGTACTTGGGGAAGACGACGCCCGTGGACACCGCGCCGACCTGGTGGCCCGCGCGGCCGACCCGCTGCAGCCCCGAGGCGACCGACGGCGGCGACTCGACCTGGACGACCAGGTCCACCGCGCCCATGTCGATGCCCAGCTCCAGGCTGGACGTGGCGACGACGGCGGGCAGCCGGCCCGCCTTGAGGTCCTCCTCGACCAGGGCCCGCTGCTCCTTGGAGACCGAGCCGTGGTGCGCGCGGGCGAGGACCGGCGGTGCCCCCTTGGCCGCGCCGGACTCGGCCATCAGCTCGGCGGGGGAGTGGTGCTCGGGCAGGGGCGCGCCCGTGGCGCGCTCGTAGGCGATCTCGTTCAGCCGGTTGCACAGCCGCTCGGCCAGCCGGCGGGAGTTGGCGAAGACGATGGTGGAACGGTGCGCCTGGACGAGATCGGCGATCCGCTCCTCCACATGGGGCCAGATGGACGGCCTGTCCTTGCCGTCACCGCCGTCCTGGACCGGTGACGCACCCAGCTCGCCCAGATCCTGCACCGGGACGACCACCGAGAGGTCGAACTCCTTGCCGGACGGCGGCTGGACGATCTCCACCCGCCGCTGCGGCGAGAGATACCGGGCCACCTCGTCCACCGGCCGGACCGTCGCGGAGAGGCCGATGCGCCGCGCGGGGCGGGGCAGCAGAGTGTCGAGCCGCTCCAGGGACAGGGCGAGGTGGGCGCCCCGCTTGGTGCCCGCGACCGCGTGCACCTCGTCGAGGATGACGGTCTCCACGCCCTTGAGCGCGTCCCTCGCGGCGGACGTGAGCATCAGGAAGAGCGACTCGGGGGTCGTGATCAGGATGTCCGGCGGGCGGTTGACGAGGGCCCGGCGCTCGGCGGGCGGGGTGTCGCCGGAGCGGATCCCGACGCGCACCTCCGGCTCGGGCAGCCCCAGGCGGACGGCCGCCTGCCGGATACCGGTCAGCGGGCTGCGGAGATTGCGCTCCACGTCCACCGCGAGGGCCTTGAGGGGGGACACGTAGAGCACCCGGCAGCGCTTCTTGGTCTCGGCCGGCGGTGGGGCGCTCGCCAGCCGGTCGAGCGAGGCGAGGAAGGCCGCCAGCGTCTTGCCGGACCCCGTCGGCGCGACCACCAGGACGTCCGACCCCTCGCCGATGGCCCGCCAGGCTCCTTCCTGCGCCGCCGTGGGCGCGCTGAAGGCTCCCGTGAACCAGGCGCGCGTCGCCGGGGAGAACCCCGCGAGGGCCCCGTCCGCACCCGCCGCCGCACCGGCCGCCGTCTCGTCCGCCATGCCACCCATCGTGCACCGCACCACTGACAATGCCCCGGACCCGCAGGTCAGCCCATGCGGTCGGGCGGAACGGGCGCGGCGGGGGGAGGGGCGGCGGAGGCGGCCGTCACACGGTGCGGCCGTACGCGCGCAGGGTCAGCAGCGCGGCGAGGGTCACCATCGGCCGGCTCTCCAGGCGGGTGCCGGGGGCCCACTCGCGCCAGCGGATCGGCCAGCCGCCGTCCTCCTGCTGCGAGGCGGCGAGGAAGTCCAGCGAGCGGTCCAGCTCGGCATCGGTGAACCAGGGGCGGGCCGACGAGTCCGGGGCGGGTGCGAAGTCGTGCGGGTAGTGGTGCTCGCCCGGGGCGTACCCCTCCGCGACGGGGTAGTCGGCCACGCGCGCGGGGTCCAGGACGGCCAGTCGCTGCTCCCGCACGACCCGGCCGAGGCGCTCGGCCGCGGTACGGGCACGCGCCCGGTCGGGTGCCCCGTCCAGGAAGGCGACGGCCGCCTCCACCTCGTACGGGTGAGTTCTCGTCCCGTTCCCGAGGGCCTCGACCGCGGCCCAGCAGAAGTCGGTCGCCCGGAACAGCCAGGCGTGCCAGACCTCGTTGCGGTGCAGCAGTCCCACCACGGGGCCGGTGGCCAGCAGGTCGCTCGGCGGGTCCTCCACCACCGGGATCCACGGGGCCGCCGGATAGCCGCGCAGCGAGGGGTGGAGCGCGGGCAGGGCGCCGTCGGAGGTGGAGACGGACGTCAGGTAGCGGCAGACGCGCTCCATGCGCCGGTCGCCGCAGCGCCCGATCTCGTCGAGGACGCGCAGCGCGTAGACGGTGTGCAGCGGCTGGCTCACCGGACCGCGCAGATCCGGCTCCAGGGCGAAGCCGTACCCGCCGTCCTCACCGAGGTAGGCCGTCAGGGCGGCTTCCACGGCGCCGGGGTCGCCGTCCAGGAAGTGGAAGGCGAATCTCCGCTGCTCCAGGACGCGGGCGGTCAGCCAGATGAACTGTTCGGCACGGACTGCGGGGGATGTTCCGGATCGGGCCATGCACCGACCGTAGGCCGGGGAACGGCCCCAGGTCAGCGCCTCGTGCCGGGCAGCACCCTCAGGGGCGGGATACTGGGCGCATGCGGTTGACGGTTTTCTGGCAGCGGATGGCGAATCATTTCGGCGCGGCGTACGCCGACTCCTTCGCACGTGACCACGTGATGTCCGAGCTGGGCGGAAGGACGGTGCACCAGGCCCTGGACGCCGGCTGGAACGCCAAGGACGTGTGGCGCGCGGTGTGCAGGGCGATGGAGGTTCCCGAGGACAGACGGTGACATACCGGGCGGCTGCCGCGGCGTTCCGTTTCATCCGATAGGCCACACTTGAGGCGTGGCAGACGACCCCGCTCCGGAACCCGCCCCACCGCCTCCGCCCGAACCGTCCGGCACCGACACCGGTACCGCCATGCCGCGCTGGCTGCCCCGCGCGATGGTGACCGCGCTCGCCCTGCTCGCCTGCTTCATGCTGGCGGTCTGGGCCTTCCAGCAGCTCATCGGCCTGCTGCTCAACATCCTGATCGCGTTCTTCCTCGCCCTGGCCATCGAGCCGGCCGTGTCGCGGCTGTCCGCCCGCGGCATGCGCCGCGGGCTCGCGACGGGCCTGGTCTTCCTCACCGTCACCATCGTCGTCGCGGGCTTCTTCGCGCTGCTCGGCTCGATGCTCGCCGACCAGATCATGACCATGGTGGAGAACTTCCCCTCCTACCTGGACTCGGTGATCAAGTGGGTCAACCGGGTGTTCCGCACGAGCCTGTCCCGCGTCGCGGTCCAGGAGAGCCTGCTGCACTCGGAATGGCTCCAGCGGTACGTGAAGAGCAGCGCCAGCGGCGTCCTGGACATCTCGGCCACCGTCCTGGGCGGGCTGTTCCAGCTGCTGACCGTGCTGCTGTTCTCGTTCTACTTCGCGGCCGACGGGCCCCGGCTGCGCCGTGCCCTGTGCTCCGTGCTGCCGCCCCGCCGGCAGGCCGAGGTGCTGCGCGCCTGGGAGCTCGCCGTCGCCAAGACCGGCGGCTACATCTACTCGCGCGGCCTGATGGCGCTGATCTCCGGCATCGCCCACTACGTGCTGCTGGTGATCCTCGGGGTGCCCTACGCCCCGGCCCTCGCGATCTGGGTGGGCTTCGTCTCCCAGTTCATCCCGACCATCGGCACCTACCTCGCGGGTGCCCTGCCCGTGCTGCTCGCCTTCACGGTGAACCCCTGGTACGCGGTCTGGGTGCTCGGCTTCGTCGTGGTCTACCAGCAGTTCGAGAACTACGTGCTGCAGCCGCGCATCACCTCGCGGACCGTCGACATCCACCCCGCCGTCGCCTTCGGGTCGGTGGTGGCGGGCGCCGCGCTGCTCGGGGCCGTGGGAGCGCTGGTGGCCATCCCGGCGACGGCGACGCTGCAGGCCTTCCTCGGCGCGTACGTGAGGCGGTACGAGGTGGCGCCGGGCCCGGAGTGGCGCGCTTGACAGCAAAATCGAACATCCATTCTTATGGGTTCCCCGGCGCTGTGGAGCCGTGGGCGGGACCGTGTCCCGGGGCCCTTCGCGGGCCGGGTTATCCACAGGCGGGAGCGACGCCCGGGCGCATTGTCAGTGGCAGGCGTTAGCGTCGTGGACGTGAAGCGATCGACTCAAGCAAACCGGGTGGAACCCATGGCAGGCACCGACCGCGAGAAGGCGCTGGACGCCGCACTCGCACAGATTGAACGGCAATTCGGCAAGGGCGCCGTGATGCGCCTCGGAGAGCGGCCGAACGAGCCGATCGAGGTCATCTCCACCGGGTCGACCGCTCTCGACGTCGCCCTCGGCGTCGGCGGGCTCCCGCGCGGCCGTGTGGTGGAGATCTACGGACCGGAGTCCTCCGGTAAGACGACCCTGACCCTGCACGCCGTGGCCAACGCGCAGCGGGCCGGCGGCACGGTGGCCTTCGTGGACGCCGAGCACGCGCTGGACCCCGAGTACGCCAAGAAGCTCGGCGTCGACATCGACAACCTCATCCTGTCCCAGCCGGACAACGGCGAGCAGGCCCTCGAGATCGTCGACATGCTGGTCCGCTCCGGCGCGCTCGACCTGATCGTCATCGACTCCGTCGCGGCCCTGGTTCCGCGCGCGGAGATCGAGGGCGAGATGGGCGACTCGCACGTCGGTCTCCAGGCCCGCCTGATGAGCCAGGCGCTCCGGAAGATCACCAGCGCGCTCAACCAGTCCAAGACCACCGCGATCTTCATCAACCAGCTCCGCGAGAAGATCGGCGTGATGTTCGGCTCCCCCGAGACCACGACCGGTGGCCGGGCGCTGAAGTTCTACGCCTCGGTGCGCATCGACATCCGCCGCATCGAGACCCTGAAGGACGGCACGGAGGCCGTCGGCAACCGCACCCGCTGCAAGGTCGTCAAGAACAAGGTCGCGCCGCCCTTCAAGCAGGCCGAGTTCGACATCCTCTACGGCCAGGGCATCAGCCGCGAGGGCGGCCTGATCGACATGGGCGTCGAGCACGGCTTCATCCGCAAGGCCGGCGCCTGGTACACGTACGAGGGCGACCAGCTCGGCCAGGGCAAGGAGAACGCCCGCAACTTCCTCAAGGACAACCCCGACCTCGCCAACGAGATCGAGAAGAAGATCAAGGAGAAGCTGGGCGTGGGCGTCAAGCCCGGCGACAAGGACGGCGAGCCCGCCGCTGACGCCGCGGGCGCCGAGGCCGCCGAGTCGGCCAAGTCCGTGCCCGCCCCGGCGAAGTCCACGGCGAAGGCGGCCAAGGCCACGGCTGCCAAGAGCTGATCCATGACACGGCGATGGGAGTACCCCCGGCCGGGCGCCGGGGACGACCCTCCGGGACCGGACGTGGACGACCGTACCGGCGGTGGCGCCCCCTCCCTGTCGAGGGCCGGGGACGACGGGGCACCGCCGCGGCCCGAGGAGCAGGCGCGGGCGATCTGCCTGCGCCTGCTCACCGGGACCCCGCGCACCCGCAAGCAGCTCGCCGACGCCCTGGCCAAGCGGGGCATCCCGGACGAGGTCGCCGAGGAGGTCCTGTCCCGTTTCGAGGACGTGGGCCTGATCGACGACTCGGCGTTCGCCGGGGCCTGGGTCGAGTCCCGGCACCACGGCCGGGGCCTGGCCCGCCGGGCCCTGGCGCGCGAGCTGCGCACCAAGGGCGTGGACTCCGCCGTGATCGACGAGGCCGTGGGACAGCTCGACGCCGAGCAGGAGGAGCGCACCGCCCGCGAGCTGGTCGAGCGCAAGCTCCGCGCCACCCGCGGGCTGGACCGCGAGAAGCGGCTGCGCCGCCTCGCCGGGATGCTCGCCCGCAAGGGCTATTCCGAGGGCCTCGCCCTGCGCGTGGTGCGCCGCGCGCTGGAGGAGGAGGGCGAGGACCCGGAGCTGCTGGACCACTGCCTGCCGGACGTATAGGCCCCGCGGCGGCGCCGCCCGCCGGGCGCCGTCATGCCGCCGCGGCCGCCGTCATGTCCGGGCGAGCCGTCACCTTCCGGCGAGCGTCACGTCCCCGGTGTCCACCGGCAGGCCCGCCGCGCGCCAGGCCTGGAAACCGCCCGCCAGGTCCGTGGCGCGGTGCAGGCCCAGCAGGCGCAGGGAGGCTGCGGCCAGGCTGGAGGCGTAACCCTCGTTGCAGATGACGACCACCCTCAGATCGTGCCCGGTCGCCTCGGCGGCGCGGTGCTCGCACTGCGGGTCGAGCCGCCATTCCAGCTCGTTGCGCTCCACCACCAGAGCGCCGGGGACGAGCCCGTCGCGCTCGCGCAGCGCCGCGTACCGGATGTCCACCAGCAGCCCGCCCCCGGCCTGTGCGGCCGCGGCCTCGGCGGGGCCGAGCCGGTCCAGGCCCTCCCGGGCGGCCGCCAGGAGCTCCTCGACCCTCACGCCCACTCCTCCGGCCATTCGACCTGCTCCAGCCGCAGCACCGGCCCGCTGCGGCTGTACCGCCTCATCAGCGGCAGCGGCGGGTAGTACGCGTGGACGGACACCGCGTGCTGCTCCGCCGACGCGTTGAACACCTGGTGCACGTGGTGGGCGCCGAAGGCCCGGCCCTCTCCCTCGGAGAGCCGCCGCTCCCGGTCGATGCCGTCCGCCAGCTCCAGGCTCCGCCAGCCGTCGGTGGGCATCCGGGCCGCGAGCGAGTGCTCGGTCAGCACGCCGCCGGCCGTGGCGAACGCGCCGTGCGAGCCGCCGTGGTCGTGCCAGCCGGTGCCGGTGCCGGGCGGCCAGCCGATGAGCCAGGCCTCGCTGTCACCCGGCCCGTTCAGCCGCATCCAGGTGCGGCCCTGGGGATCCAGCGGGAGGGAGGAGACCAGCTGTGCGTCGGCGGCCGCACGGCGGGCGAAGGCGAGCAGGTCGGCCTCGGAGGGCGCGCCGGGGGAGCCGGGGGAGACCGTGGAGGAGCCGGGCACGGGCGTGGGCAGGGGAAGGAACACGGGAACCGTCCTGAGTGATCGCGAAGGAGCGCGCGGCGGCCGGCGCACAGAGCGCACACGCAGGCCGCGCGGAGGGAATGCGGATCAGCAGGACGGACGACAGACGCAGCCCGCGTAGCGGAGCAGGTCCAGATGGACCCTCCGCCAGAAGTGCGCGCCGGTGTCAGTCACGGTCCGTAGTCAACCATGGCGTTCGGTGCAGGTCAACGGTTGGCTGCGGCTTCACTGGGGGCTTCCGACGGCGGCTGCGCGCTCCCCGCGCGCTCGCCGTCCCCGGAGGCCGTGCCCGCCGCGCTCGCATCCGCACCCGCCGCCGAGGCCCCGGCAGAGCCGTTCCGGCCCTCGTCCGCGGGCTCCGCACCGCCGGCCGCACCGCCCCGTACGGCGTCCGCGCACGCGAAGAGCTCCGCGGGTCGTACGCCGGCGAGCGCCGCGACCAGGTGCCCGTCCGGGCGCACCACCAGCACCGTGTGGGCTGGAGCGCCCGGGTACTCGTCGGTGACCAGCAGCTCGGCGCGCATGGGCAGGGCGCTGACGGCGGCCGCCAGCTGCGGCATGAGCCCGGCGTCCGCCCAGTGCCGCCGCTCCCACACCCCGCTGCCCGGCGCCGTCAGGAGCACCAGGAGATCGCCGCCGAGCCGGTCGCGCAGCCGCACGAGGGTGCCGTCCGGCGCCGTCACCGTGACGTTCTCCGCCTGGGCCCCCAGCGGGGTGTCCACGGCGACGGAGCCGGCGGGCGGTGCGGACGGTGCCAGGGGCGTGCGGGCGTACGAGGGGGGCGTGCTGAGCTGCCCGCGCCCGAGGTGGCCGTCGGTGAGCAGTTCGTCGTGCCCGCGCAGGGCGCCCGGCACCAGCGTGCGGCGCACGCTGCTCCACCCGCCCTCACCCCGTACCGCCGGCAGCGCCCGGTCGGCGGCGCGCAGCCGGTCCCCGATGGCCCCGCGCCGCTCGGCCTGGTAGCTGTCGAGCAGGGCTTCGGAGGCGCCGTGGTGCCAGGCCAGGGCCAGCTTCCAGGCGAGGTTCGCGGCGTCGCGCAGCCCCTCGTCCAGGCCCTGGGTGCCGAGCGCGCCCAGCAGGTGCGCGGCGTCCCCGGCGAGGAAGGCGCGGCCGGTGCGCATCCGGCGCGTGAGGCGGTGGTGCACGAGGTGCACGCCGGTGTCCAGGAGCTCGTACGGCGGGACGTCGTCGCACCAGGTGGCCAGCGAGTCGCGCACGCGGGCCAGGAGCGCGTCGGGCGTGACGAGTTCGCCGCCGGGCGGCAGCGGCCAGTCGAGCCGCCAAACGCCGTCCGGCAGGGGACGGGCCGTCACCTCCCCGCCCCGTGCGGGCGACCGGTGCAGCACGGCCTCGCCGGGCCACGGCAGCTCGGCCCGGAGCGCGGCGACCGCGTACCGCTCGACGGCCGTGCGCCCGGGGAAGCGCGCGCCGAGCAGCTTGCGCACGGTCGACCGGGCGCCGTCGCAGCCGACCAGGTAACTGCCCCGCCATGCGGAGCCCTTGTCGCCGCGGAGGTGGGCGGAGACGCCGAAGGCGTCCTGCCGCAGGTTCTCCAGACGGCCCCCGCGGACGATGCGTACCTTCTCCTCCGAGACGAGCGCGGCTTTCAGCTCCCGCGTCAGCGCGTGCTGCGGCAGGTGCAGCGGCGAGGGGCCGGCCGCCACCGCACCCTCGGCCGCGCCCGCTTCCGCGGCTTCCCCGGGGCCCGTGAACGCCAGCCGGCCGACCACCGTGCGGCGGCGCATGGTGCGCCAGCCCGCCCAGCGGGTGCCGTCCTGCGTGTCGCATCCCAGCCGCTCCACCATGGCCGCGGTGTCCGGGCCGAGCACGACCGTCCGGGCCAGGCGCTCCTCGCCCGGCGCGGGGCCCTCGGAGGCCTCGTCGAGGAGGACGACGCGCACGTCGTGGCGGGCGAGGGAGAGGGCGAGCACGAGGCCGACCGGGCCGGCCCCGACGACGATCACCGGGTCCACGGCACGGCTCCCCGGTGCGCGCTGCGGCCGAGATCCCTGCCCGGGGCTCCACGGTACGTACGGGGCGTACGGGACGTTCGGGATCCGACGGGGGGAACGCGGTGCTCGATCACAGAACGTATGCAACCCACTGCGGGTGCGTGCGTCAAGTGATCAGGGCGCTCGCCGCGGCGCGCCGCACGCGGCGCGCCCCGCCGGCCGGCCCGGCCGACGGGGCGTCACCTGCGGAGGATCAGTCCGTGCGGGGGTCGTGTGCGCCGGAGGCGCCGTCCGCGCCCCCGGCGGACCCGGTCGTGACGGCGCCTCCGGCCGTCGACATCGCGGGCGGGCTGCCCTTGCGCGAGCGCTGCGTGCGCCGTTCGACCCAGGTGGCCACCGAAGACAGCGCCAGGCAGAGCAGGATGTAGATCGAACCGAAGATGATCACCATCGGGATGAAGGCGTAGACGCCGTTCACGGGCTTGGTCTGCTCGGCGAAGGCCTTGCCCACGAAGAGCAGCTCCTCGTAGAGGATGATGAACCCGAGCGAGGTGTCCTTCAGGGTCACCACGAGCTGGCTGATGATCGACGGCAGCATCGTCCGTACGCCCTGCGGGATCAGGATGCTCGACATCACCTGCGTCTTGCGCAGCCCGAGCGCGTAGGCGGCCTCGCTCTGGCCGCGGGGCACCGCGTTGATCCCGGACCGGAAGATCTCGGCCTGCACGGAGCCGTTGTAGAGCGTGAGCCCGATGACCAGCGCCCACATCGGATCGTTGGTGAAGACGCCCGCGAACAGCAGGAAGATCATGATCATCAGCGGCATGGAGCGGAAGAACTCCACCACCACTGTTGCGGCCCAGCGCACCGGCCGGTGGTCGGACAGCCGGGCGGCCGCCAGCACCGCGCCGAGGGAGAGCGAGAGCACCGCCGCGATCGCGAACGTCTTCAGGGTCGTCAGCAGGCCGTCGACGATGCGCTGGTGGGTGTCGCTGTATTCGTAGTCGTCCCACAGTCCGGCCTGGAACTGACCGGTGTCGTCCAGCCTGTAGATGATGAAGGCGATCAGACCGAGGATCGAAACGGTGGACAGCGCCCCGTAGAGGCGGTTGCGGGCCCGCGCCCGGGGGCCGGGTGCGTCGTAGAGGACGTTCGCGCTCACCGGGCCACCGCCAGCCGGTTCTCCAGCAGCCGGAACAGGCCGCTGACCGCGAGGGTGATGATGATGTAGCAGACCGCGATCCAGAGGAAGATCACGTAGATGTTGTAACCGGTGTCGGCGTTGAGCGACTTCTGCACCGAGCCCAGCTGGGTCACGTTGAAGCCGGAGGCGATCGCCGTGTTCTTGGTGAGGGCGATCATCAGGCTGCCGATGGGCGGCACCGCGGTGCGGGTGGCCTGGGGCAGCACGACCTGGCTCAGCGTCTGGTTGAAGGTCATCCCGATCGAGCGGGCGGCCTCCGCCTGGCCCACCGGTACGGAGTTGATGCCGGACCGGACGGCCTCGCAGATGAACGCCGAGGTGTAGCACCCGAGCGTCAGCACGGCGAGCCAGAAGGAGTCCCAGCCCTTGAGCCCGAGGGCGGGCAGGCCCAGGGTGACGGCGAGGAAGAGCAGCACCAGCGGGGTGTTGCGCAGCAGCGTCACCCACGTGGTGCCGAATATTCGCAGGGCGGGCACCGGGGAGACCCGGAACGCCGCCATCAGTATGCCCAGCACCAGGGCCAGCAGGCCGCTGAGCCCCGTGAGCTCCACGGTGCCGAGGAATCCTTCGCGGAACTCCGCGAAGTGGTCCGACAGAACGTTCAAGGCAGCGCTCCCGGCTGATCAGTAGCGAATCACGTGCGGATCAGTAGCGGTCGACCGCGGGCGGGTTCGGCGCGGCGACCCCGGAGAGGCCGATGGTGGCGTCGTAGGCCTTCTTCCAGTCGCCGTTCTTCTCGTGCGCCTCGATGGCGTCGTTGATGGCCATGCGCAGCGCCTTGTCGTCCTTCTTCACGCCCACGCCGTAGGGCTCCGTGGAGAACGGCTTGCCGACCACCTTCAGGGCGCCCTTGTTCTCGGCGGCGTAGCCCTTGAGGAGGGTGTCGTCGGTCGTCACGGCGTCGACCGTGCCGGACACGAGCTCCTGGACGCACAGCTGGTAGCCCTGCTGGGCCTTGACCTCGCCCACGCCGTACTTGGGCTCCTTGATGCGCTTGAGCGGCGTCGAGCCGGTCACCGAGCAGACCTTCTTGCCCTTGAGGTCCTCGGGGCCCTTGATGCTGCTGTCGGACTTCACCAGCAGGTCCTGGCCGGCGACGTAGTACGGGCCGGCGAAGTCGACCTGCTTCTTGCGCTCGTCGTTGATCGTGTACGTGCCGACGTAGAAGTCGACGCCGCCACTGGCGAGCTGCGTCTCGCGGGCCTCGGACGGCACCGTCTTGAACTTGATGTGGGCCTCGTCGAAGCCGAGGTCGGCCGCGATCATCCGGGCGATCTCCACGTCGAAGCCGGTGCGCTTCTTGGAGGTGGGGTTCTCGTAGCCCAGGCCGGGCTGGTCGGCCTTGGTGCCGATGGTGATCGTCTTGCCCTTGATCCGGTCGAAGACGGGCGAACCCTTGACGTCGGCCGAGGTGTTCACCTTGTAGGTCGGCACGGCCGGTGCGGACTTGCCGTCGCCGGGCTTGTCGGCCTTGTCGTCGTCCGGGCTGCCCGACTTGCCGCAGGCGGTGGCGGTCGCGGTGAGGGCCAGTGCCACGGCGGCGGCTGCGACGGTCTTGCGGAGCTTCATGGTGAACATCCTTTGCGTCTGCAGGTGGAGCGGAGTGGTTCGGGGCAGCCGTGACGGGAGGGCCGAACGGGCCGGTCCGGCGGCGGGGCGCCGGTGCGGTCAGTGGTGCAGGATCTTCGAGAGGAAGTCCTTGGCACGGTCACTGCGCGGGTTGCTGAAGAACTGGTCCGGCCGCGCCTCCTCGACGATGCGGCCGTCGGCCATGAAGACCACGCGGTTGGCGGCGGAGCGGGCGAAGCCCATCTCGTGGGTGACGACGACCATCGTCATGCCGTCCCGGGCGAGCTGCTGCATGACCTCCAGCACCTCGTTGATCATCTCCGGGTCGAG
>NZ_JANIID010000050.1:0-35476 GCF_024519335.1 Streptomyces telluris | reverse complement strand
GGGGGGGGGGGGGGGGGGGGGGGGGGGGGGGGGGGGGGGCGGGGGGGGGGGGGGGCGGGGGCGGGGGCCGGGGCCGGGGCGGGGAGGGGGACGGGTTCCCAGGCGGGGCGGAATCCGCTGTCGGGTGGCAGTTCGGCCGGGCGCTGGTGCTCGTACGCGTGGGGCGCTTCGTACGTGTGAGGCGCTTCGTGCCCGTGGGGCGCTTCGTACCCGCTCGGTGGCTCGTACCCGCGCGGTGGCTCGTACCTGTGCGGCGCGGGTTGCGGCTGCGCCTGTGGTTGCGCCTGTAGCTGAGGTTGCGACCGGGTTTGCGGCCGGGTTTGCGGCCGGGCTTGTGGTTGAGGTTGCGGCCGGGTCGGTGGCTGGTCCTGTGTCCGGGGCTCCTGCTGCTCCGCCGACCGCACCGCCACCCACTTGCCCGGCCGGGGCGCGGGCCGTGTGGCCTCCGCCTCCGTCCCGCCTTCCGGTGGCCTGCCATGCCCGTCGCGGGCCCTGTCTCCGTCCGGTGGCTGCGTCGGGGTGAACCAGCCCCGGTCACTCCCTCTGCCGTGCGCGCCACCGTCGGCCGACCTGGTCGGAGCGTCCTTCATCGTCTCGCCTCGAACATCTCTCGGTCCGTCCTCGCACTTCCGTCCTAGCCGGAAAGTGTTCGCAATTCCCCGCTCTGCTCATGGGTCGCTGTTCCAGGCTGCGCAGCATGCCATCTTCTGCGCCGCCTCGCGCAAATCGCGGGAAGTGCGAGTGACAAGGCCCCGGTTGAGGCTAGGCTGTGCCGATTCCCCCACCCCGGGGACAAGCCGAGTCCCGCGAACGGGAGTTGACCCTACCGTTCGGCATGTGCTGGACAACCCCCTTTCAAGGATGCGGACTTCACTGTTACGGAATCGGCCACGGACCATCGCCTACGCGCTACGGAGCCACAGGACTACGGGCTACGGACTACGGGCTATCGACGGGAGCCGACGAGTTCGTACGCCTCTCTGAGATCCCGGCCCGCATAGGAGTGCACCGCGATATCCCGCACGTGGTGGTCGGCGTTCACCGCCACGGAGACCGGGACCGCGGCGAAGAGCAGCGCGTCCGACATCGAGTCCCCGTAGGCCACGCAATCGGCCCGGGTCAGGCCGAATTCCACGCAGAGCTCGTCCGCGATCCGCACCTTCGCCCCGGCGTCGAGGATGCCCGCCGGATCCACCGGGTCTCGGAAGGGCACTGTGGGCCAGCGCGAGCCGTGCGCCGCATCGGCGCCCCAGGTCAGCAGGCGTTCGACAAAGAATCCCGGGGACAGGGAGATCACGGCGCAGCGTTCGCCGCGGGCCCGGATCTCCGCCCACACGTCACGTATTCCGGCCAGCCAGGGTGCGCCGTCGAAAGCCGCGGCGACCTGTTCCTCGGTGAGTTCCCGCCACAGCGCGCAGGCGAGTTCGGCGAAGCGCGGCGGTTCGAGTTCGCGGGCCGCGAATGCCCGTTCCAGCTCGGCGATCTCCCGCTCGACCCCGAGCTGCCGGGATATCTCGATCGCCGCCGCGGACCCGTGCATCAGGGTCCCGTCCATGTCGAACAAATGCAGTCTGGTCACGGGGCCCGAGCGTATGCGGCTCCGCCGCGGAGCACACACGAATAGTCCGCCGGTATCCGATATCCGGAACGATGAACGGCAGCACCGAGGGTGGAGGACGCGTGATGCGTCCTCCACCCTCGGTGCGGCGAGCCCGGCCCTGTCCGGCTACCCGGCCCGGTTCTGGCGGCCCGGTTCTGCCCGGCCCGGTTCTGCCCGGCCCGCTGTGGAATCAGTGGAATCAGCCGCCCAGGACGGCCCCGATCGCGGTCAGCGCGATGCCGTGGTCCTGCTCCGGCGCCCCGCCGCCCACGCCGATCGCGCCGACGAGCCGGCCGTCGCGGTGGAGCGGGACGCCGCCGGCGATGAAGAGCAGCGGGCGGTCGAGGGCGGTCGGCAGGGTGTGGAAGAGGCCGCCGGGCTGGACGGCGTCGACCAGGTCGGCCGTCGGCGCGTCCAGCTGCAGCGCCGTGAACGCCTTGCGGGTGCTGGTCTCCCCCGCGATCAGCACGGCCCGGTCGTCCCGGCGGAAGGCCAGCAGGTGACCGCCGGCGTCGAGGACGGTGACCGCGACGCGTACGCCCTGCGCATCCGCGGCGCGACGGGCGGCGGCGAGGAGCGCGTCGGCGTCGTCCGTGGTGAGGGGGAGGACGGGGGTGGTGGTGGCGGTGGTGGGGGTGGGGGTGGACATGGGAACTCCTGAAGGTGCGTGATGGTGCGAGTGCCGCTGGAGCGGCCGTGCGCTTGTGCTTGGTGGTGTTGCAAGGGGAGGTCGTGCAGCGCGTCATGGCACTGCACGTACCGCCGTAGTGGTCGGGCTGGTCTCGTTGCTCAGCTCCGCGTCGCCGCCTCTTCCCGGTCGGCGCGTTCCCCGGCCGCGGCCGCGGCGTGCTCCGGCCGCGCCACGATGCGCCCGCCCCGCGCGCCCGGCGCACCCGCCGCGCCCCGGGCGCCCGTACGCCGCTCCAGTGCTGCCGAGAGGAGGGCCAGGGCGAGGGCGGAGGCGGCCATCGCCGCACCGACCCAGTTGGGCGCCGTGTAGCCGAAGCCGGCGGAGATCACGAGGCCGCCGAGCCAGGCCGCGATCGCGTTGCCCAGGTTGAAGGCGCCGATGTTGACGGCGGAGGCGAGGGTGGGCGCGTCCGCGGTCTGGTCGAGGACGCGCTTCTGCAGCGGCGGGACGGTGGCGAAGCCCAGCGCGCCGATCAGCGGGACGACGACCGCCGTGGCGATCTTGTCGTGCGTGGCGAGCGGCAGCAGGGCGAGGGCGATCGCGAGGCCGCCCAGGGCGGTGAGCAGCATGGGCATCAGCGCGCGGTCGGCGTACCGGCCGCCGACCAGGTTGCCCGCCACCATGCCCAGGCCGAACAGGACGAGCAGCCAGGTGACGGACGAGGAGGCGAAGCCCGCGGCGTCGGTCATCATCGGCGTGAAGTAGGTGGTCATGGTGAAGACGCCGCCGAAGCCGAGGACCGTCATCGCCATGGCGAGCAGGACCTGGGGGTTGCGGAAGGCGGCCAGCTCGCCGCTGATCCGGGTCTGCTCGGGGCGGGGCTGCTGCGGTACGAGCGCGGCGATGCCGAGGACGGCGAGCACGCCCAGGCCGGCGATGAGGAAGAACGTGACGCGCCAGCCGGCGCTCTGGCCGACCATCGTGCCCATCGGCACGCCCACCACGTTGGCCACCGTCAGCCCCGTGAACATCATCGCGATGGCGGCCGCCTTCTTCTGCGGGGCGACCAGGCCCGCGGCCACGATCGCGCCGATGCCGAAGAACGCGCCGTGCGCGAACGAGGCGACGATCCGCCCGGCCAGCATCACCCCGAAGGCCGGGGCGACCGCCGAGAGCGCGTTGCCGGCGACGAACAGGCCCATCAGGGCCATGAGCATCTTCTTGCGCGGCACCCGGCTGCCGAGGACGGCCAGGATCGGGGCGCCGATCACGACGCCGAGCGCGTAGCCGGTCGTCAGGTAGCCGGCGGTCGGGATGGAGACGCCGAACTCGTCCGCGACCTCCGGGAGCAGGCCCGAGGTGACGAATTCGGTGGTGCCGATACCGAAGGCGCCGATGGCGAGCGCCAGCAGTGCGAGGGGCATGACGAGGGTCCTTCAGGGAGGGGAGGGGGAGGGCGGAGAGATCGGGGGCGGGGAGAGCCCGCCAGGCATCGTTGCGATCGACCCTTACCGGCGTAGACAATAATTGCATGCGCGGATACTTGCAAGCGCGGGCTATTTCGTTGCAGCGATATCCTGGTCCATGACGACACGCATGTGCGGTCAGAAGGAGGGCCTCATGTCCCGCACCCCGGACCCCGCTCTGCTCGGCCTGGCACAGGGCTGGTGCGCACTGTCCGCCCTGCACGGCCGGATCGAGGCGCACATCGAGCGGGCGCTGCAGGCGGCGCACGGCCTGAGCGTGCGCGAGTTCTCCGTGCTCGACGTGCTCAGCCGGCAGCACGACGGCGAGGGCGGCCACCTGCGGATGAACGAGGTCTCCGAGGCCGTCGTGCTCAGCCAGAGCGCGACCACGCGCCTGGTCAACCGCCTGGAGGACCGCGGCCTGCTGACCCGCTACCTCTGCCTCACCGACCGTCGCGGCATCTACACCGACGTCACGGAGGCGGGCCGCGCCCTCCTCGAAGAGGCCCGGCCGACGAACGACACCGCGCTGCGCGAGGCCCTCCGGGAAGCCTCCAAGCGCGCGGAGCTGGCCCCGCTCGTCACGGCGGTGGAGTCGCTCGCGCCGGTGTCGTAAGTCTCACAACAGCTCTGTTACGCAACAGAATCCGAGCCCCGCCGTAGGGTCCGGCTCATGAGCGATGTAGAGATCCGTGACCCCGGCATCGACCTCCGCGACATCGAGATCCGCCCCGCCACCGCCGGCGACGTGCCCGCCGTCGTGGCACTGCTCGCCGACGACCCCATCGGGGCGGGACGCGAGGCCCCCGGCGACCTCACCCCGTACCGGACGGCCTTCGACCGCGTGGACGCCGACCCGCACCAGCAGCTGGTGGTCGCCGTGCACGACGGCCGCGTCGTCGGCACGCTTCAGCTCACCGTCATACCGGGGCTGTCCCGCGCCGGTATGACGCGCGGGCTCATCGAGGGCGTCCGCGTGCACAGCGACGCGCGCGGCAGCGGTCTGGGCAGCCTGCTCGTCGAGTGGGCCCTCGACGCCGCGCGCGGCGCGGGCTGCCGGATGGCCCAGCTCACCTCGGACGCCACGCGCGTGGACGCCCACCGCTTCTACGAGCGGCTGGGCTTCGAGGCCTCACACCTCGGCTTCAAGTACCACCTCTGATAGCCCTCCCACATCTGCCACATCTGCCGCATCGCCCGCCGCCCCCGGACCGCCGGGGGCGGTACGGGCGCGGGCCCGCTCCCGGTGCGCCTTCTGCCGGCAGGGCGCGCCGCAGTACCGGGCGGGCCGGCCCGTGCGGGCGGACGGCACCGGCCCGTCACACACGGCGCACCGGGTTTCGTTACGAGAAACCGGGGGGTTGGGCGGGAGTTTCGTTACGTTGCGCCCCGGGCGGAGGCTGTCGCACGCCAGCGCGGTCATCCTCCCCGGCGCGACCCCCGGGCCGCGCCGCTGCTCCATCGACAGACAGCCCATGAGCAGGGCCATCAGGTCGTCGATGGTCACGTCTTTCCGTACCGCGTCGGCCTGTTGGGCGCGCCGCAGCAGGGCGGAGAGCGCCTCGCGGAAGTCCGTTTCGACGCCGGGCGAGGCATCGAAACGACTGCCCAGCCCCTCCAGCGCGTCGCACAGCCCCTTGTTCCGCACGGTCAGCCGTATGACCGCGGACAGGTAGCGGTAGAACACCCCGCCGGGATCGTCCGCATACGCCAACTCCCGTGCCGTGTCGGTGAAAAGCCTCACTCGGTCCGAGACCGTCGCCCTGAACAGGTCTGTCTTGGAAGGGAAATGGCGGTAGACGGTGCCCGTACCGACGCCGGCACGGCGCGCGATCTCGCCGAGCGGCACCCCCAACCCGGCTTCCTCGAAGGCGGATCGGGCTGCTTGCAGGACCAGCGCGCGATTGCGGCGGGCATCCGAACGGAGGGAAGCGGACCCCTGCGCAGGCACAGACGGATTCCTGTGTTCTGCCATGCGCGTTGTCCCTCCGGGGCCTGGAATCGAAACGGGTCGTGGATTCCGATTTTATCCGGGCACGTGAGTGAGGTGCCGATGCGCCATACCGGGGCAAAAGCAATAAAGATCGCAGGGTGGGCCGATGCAGGCGCGCGACACCGAGACAGAGACAGAGACAGAGGCCGAGACAGAGGCGGGCTCACCGCAAAGTGCGCACCCCGGCGGCGCCGGACGGACTCACCGCAAAGAAAAAGCCGCCGCCGGTGCGGAAAGCACCGACGGCGGCCTCACGGGACCGGAGAGAGGTCAGCCGGGGATCACCGCGTCCCACGCCTTCCCCGCCGCCTCCAGGACCTCCGCCTCGTCCGCAGCCGCCACGCCCAGTGCGCGCAGGCCCTCGCCGAGCGCCGCCAGCGAGGCCAGGACGACCTCGCGGTCGGTGTCCAGGCCGTAGTGGTTGACGCGGATCATCTCCTTGGCGAGCGGGCCGGCCGCCGCCTGCACGGGCACCGAGGCATCGGCGGCCAGGGCGGCCGCCACCACGTCGCGGGCGTCCTTGCCGCCGGGGGCGCGCAGGGTGGTCGCGACGGGGGCCGCGTCCTCGTCCCGCACGACGTACGGGGAGAGGCCGCCACCCAGGGCCCGTGCTCCTGCGCGCGTGGCGGCGGCGGCAGCGCGGTGGCGGGCCATGACGGCCTCCAGGCCGTCCTCCTCGATGCGGTCGACGGCCTGCTCCAGGGCCAGCATCTCCAGCTGGGCGGGGGCGTGGGGAAGCGCCGTGCGGCCGCCGTCGATCCAGCGCTCCTTCCAGTCCAGCAGGGAGAGGTACGAGCGGCGCGGCGCCTGCTCGTTGGCGGCGATGCGCTCCCAGGCACGGGCGCTGACCGAGACCACGGAGACACCGGCCGGACCGGCCATCGCCTTCTGCCCGCCGATGACGCACAGGTCGACGCCCCACTCGTCGGTGAGGAGCGGCTCGGCGGCGACGGACGCGACCGCATCCAGCATCAGCAGCGCGCCGTGCGCCCTCACGACCTCGCCGATCTCGGCCACGGGGTTGGTGTTGCCCGTGGCCGCCTCGGCGTGCACCAGGCTGACGAAGTCGATCGCGGGATTGGCGCGCAGGGCTTCGGCGACCTGGTCGGCCCCGACCGCGCCGCTGAACGGCGCGGAGAGGGTGACCACTTCGGCGCCGCAGGAGCGCAGCCAGCCGCCGAACGTCTCGCCGTACGGGCCGGTGATGATGTTGAGCGCGGTGCTGCCGGGGCGGACGGCCGAGCGGATCGCGGCCTCCAGCGGCAGCAGCGCCTCGCCCTGCATCGTGACGACGGTCTCGCGCGTCCGCATCAGGGCCGCGATCTTGTCCTCGATGCGCGCGAAGTGACCGGCGCCCAGCGGCGCGAGGTCGAGCAGGTCCGGTGCGGTGTTCGCAGTCACGGTGCCAGTGCCTTCCGGGTGTCGCGCCGTGTCCGGCGCCCGCCAATCTCTCCCTGACCCTACGTCCGCGCCCGGTCCCGCGCCGACCGTCGTCCACAGGACCGGACGGACAATCCGATTACTGATGCCCTATCGGGCGGCTGTGCCGTCAGCCGTCCGCCAGCCGTCGCCGTCCACGCCTCCCGGCACCGCGCCCCCCGCCTCGTACGGCTCACGGGTGAAGACGAACGTGCCGAGGTCGAGGTGGCTGACCGCGCCCTCCGCCGTCCGGACCGCGGTCAGCGTCTCCCCCGCGTAGTAGTCGCTGAGCCCCGTCCACGTGCCGTCCTCCTCCGGACGGAAGCGCGAGGCGCGCCCGCCCGGGCCCAGCGGCGCCAGCTCCAGCGCCCCGCCGGCGCACAGCCGCAGCGTGAACGGCGCCGCGCCCCAGTACCAGGGGCCCGTCAGCTCCAGGTGCTCGTCCTTCACCTCGGAGAGCGGGCTCCAGGGGGCGGGAATCCGCGGTTCGAGCTCGGCGACCGTCGTCAGCAGGTCCGCCGCGACGGCCCCGACCTCGAAGCAGGAGGTGCGGTTGGCCAGGACGACGCCCGCGATCCCGTCCTGCGGGCTCGTCAGCAGCATCGCCACGAAGCCCGGCATGGTGCCCATGTGGCCCGCGAGCGTCCGGCCGTCCCGCTGGATCACCTGCAGGCCGAGTCCGTAGCCGGACTGCCCCGGCGCCTGCGAGCCGCCCTCCGGCGTCCGCATCTCGGCCAGCGTCGCCGCGGACAGCACCCGCTCGTCCCCGTCCGTCAGGAACGCCGCGAAGCGGCACAGGTCGGCGGTCGTGGACCAGAGCTGGCCGGCGGGTGCCATCCGCCCGGTGTCCGCCGCGGGCTCGGCCAGCAGGACGTCCGCCCAGGGGTGCACCGCCCAGCCGTCCGCGTGAGGCGCGGCGGGCGCGAGGGTCGTGCGCTCCATGCCGAGCGGCGCGAGCACCTCGCGACGCAGCACCTCGTACCAGCTCTCCCCGCGGATCCGCTCGACCAGGGCGCCGAGCAGCGCGTAGCCGGGGTTGGAGTAGTGGTGCAGCCGCCCGGGGGTGTGGCGCTGGGGGCGGTCGCCGAAGAGGTCGCCGAGCTCGGGGCGCAGCGCGCCGTCCGTGCGCTCCCACCACGGCCCGCGCGCCTCCGCCGTGAGCCCCGCGGTGTGCGACAGGAGCTGGGCGATGGTCGCGTCACCGCCCGCCTCGGTGTCGAGGTGTGTGCCGAGCCTGTCGTCCAGCTTCAGCAGCCCCTCGTCGCGCAGCCGCATCACCAGCACGGCGACGAAGGTCTTGGTGATCGAACCGATGCGGTACTGGACCTCCTCGGGCCGCGCCCCTCCGGGCAGTTCGCCGCGGCCGGAGCTCCACACCAGGTTCCCCTCCCGCATCACCGCCCCCACCATGGAGGGTGCGCGCCCCTGGACCTGACCGGTGGCGAGGCGGTGGAGCAGGGCACGGCGGGTGGCGGGCAGCAGCCCGGCGTCGTTGTACGAGGCATCGATCATGACCGCACCCTAGCCAGGGCGGTCCGCACGGGCACCGGCATTTCGCCGTACTGGCTTTCACGTCCACGTGAAGGTTTGCCGCACTGGCCTTCACGTCCACGTGAAGGTTTACGGTCATGGCCATGCGCATCGGGGAACTGGCCCGGCAGGCGGGCACCACCACTCGCACCCTGCGGCACTACGAGGAGCTCGGGCTGCTGCCCGCCCGCCGCAGCGGCAACGGCTACCGCACCTACGACGACGGCGACCTGCGGCTGCTCCAGCAGATCCGCACGCTGCAGGACTTCGGCTTCGGGCTGGAGGAGACCCGTCCGTTCGTGGACTGCCTGCGGGCCGGCCACCCGGCCGGGGACTCCTGTCCCGCCTCCCTCGACGTCTACCGCCGCAAGCTCGCGGAGCTGGACGACTGCATCGACCACCTGCAGCGGGTCCGGGCCGAGGTGGGCGCCCAGCTCGCGCGCGCGGAGCTTGAGGCCGCGGCCGATGCCCCCGGCGGCCCGCCGCCGCTGTGCGCCTTCACCTGCCCGGAACCGCCGGCACCACTGGAAGCGCCACCATCCGAAGGGACCCCTGAGACACCATGAGCAGCTCCACAGCCGCAGGCACGACCGCAGGCACAACCGCAGCCGCAGCCGTCGCCGGCGTCACCGACGCCACCTTCGCCGCCGAAGTCCTCGACGAGCGGCTCCCCGTGCTCGTCGAGTTCACCGCCGACTGGTGCCCGCCCTGCCGCATGATCGCGCCCGTCCTCGCCGACCTGGCGGAGCAGGAAGCCGGACGGCTCAAGATCGTCGCGCTCGACGTGGACGCCAATCCGCAGACGCAGGCCGCCTACGGGGTCCTGTCCATGCCAACCCTGATGCTCTTCCGCGCGGGCGAGCCGGTGGCGTCCCTCGTGGGCGCCCGTTCCAAGGCCCGCCTGCTCCGCGACCTCGACGGCCTCCTGGACTGACCGGAACGCGACGACCGGCCGGGGAGGCCCTGGCAGGCCCCAGGACCGATCAGGTCTGCGCCATGTCCACGAAGCGGGAGTAGTGGCCCTGGAAGGCCACCGTGATCGTGGCCGTCGGGCCGTTACGGTGCTTGCCGACGATGATGTCCGCCTCGCCCGCGCGGGGCGACTCCTTCTCGTAGGCGTCCTCGCGGTGGAGCAGGATGACCATGTCGGCGTCCTGCTCGATGGAGCCGGATTCACGCAGGTCGGAGACCATCGGCTTCTTGTCCGTGCGCTGCTCGGGGCCACGGTTCAGCTGCGAGAGCGCGATGACCGGCAGCTCCAGCTCCTTGGCCAGCAGCTTGAGGTTTCGGGACATGTCCGAGACCTCCTGCTGGCGGCTCTCGGCGCGCTTGGCGCCACCGGCCTGCATCAGCTGGAGATAGTCGATGATCACGAGCTTGATGCCGCTGCGCTGCTTCAGGCGGCGGCACTTGGCGCGGATCTCCATCATCGACAGGTTCGGGGAGTCGTCGATGAAGAGGGGGGCGGCGGAGACGTCGGGCATCCGGCGGGCGAGGCGCGTCCAGTCCTCGTCCGTCATCGAGCCGGAGCGCATGTGGTGCAGGGCCACGCGCGCCTCGGCGGACAGCAGGCGCATCGCGATCTCGTTGCGGCCCATTTCGAGCGAGAAGATCACGCTCGGCATGTTGTGCTTGATCGAGCAGGCGCGGGCGAAGTCCAGCGCGAGGGTGGACTTACCCATGGCGGGACGGGCCGCGATGACGATCATCTGGCCGGGGTGCAGGCCGTTCGTCAGGGAGTCCAGGTCGGTGAAGCCCGTCGGGACGCCTGTCATCTCGCCGCTGCGCGAGCCGATCGCCTCGATCTCGTCGAGCGCGCCCTCCATGATGTCGCCCAGGGGGAGGTAGTCCTCGCTGGTGCGCTGCTCGGTGACGGCGTAGACCTCGGCCTGGGCCTTGTTGACGATGTCGTCGACGTCGCCGTCGGCGGCGTATCCCATCTGGGTGATGCGCGTGCCGGCCTCGACGAGGCGGCGCAGCACGGCGCGCTCGTGGACGATCTCGGCGTAGTACTCGGCGTTGGCGGCAGTGGGAACCGTCTGGACCAGGGAGTGCAGGTAGGGCGCGCCGCCGACGCGGGTGATCTCGCCGCGCTTGGTGAGCTCGGCGGCGACGGTGATCGGGTCGGCCGGCTCGCCCTTGGCGTAGAGGTCGAGGATGGCCTGGTAGATCGTCTCGTGCGCCGGGCGGTAGAAGTCGTGGCCCTTGAGGACCTCGACGACGTCGGCGATGGCGTCCTTGGACAGCAGCATGCCGCCGAGGACGGACTGCTCGGCGTCCAGGTCCTGCGGGGGCACGCGCTCGAAGGCGGCGGCTCCCTGCTGGCCCTGTCCGCCGCCCTGCGACCAGGAGCCGTCCTCCGCGCCGCGGTCGTGGCGCTCGCCGCGGGAGGGGCCGTCGCCGCGGCGGGGGCGGGACACGGGGAGGCGGTCGCCGGGACCTGCATCCGCCCAGGGGTCGTCCATGGGCTCGGGGATGCTCATCCCGCCACCTCCTCCCGTCCGCGGAGCGGACCTTGCCGTGCTGTTCTTTCTTACGGCACGGCTCTGACAAACAGCCCACCCGACTCCGGTTCCGGCGCGTCGAGTTCAGGGCGGTCCCATCAGGTCCGTCGGGGCCGGAACAGGCGTCGGCCGCCGGTCCACGGTAGGCCCGCGGGCACCGTCAGCCAATCTGGTTATCCACAGGCCGTGTGGATGACGGGCCCCATCCTGTGGAGAAGTCCGCGCATCCTGTGCACGAGGCGGGGGAAACCGCTGTGGACAAACACACAGCCTCCCCGAGCTCAAGCCTCTGACCTGCAGATTCACCATCCACCGGCTGTTGAGGAGAAAAACTTTCCCCGTCCGCCGGAGATCGCGACAAACGGCGCAGAGAAGATCGGACCGAGCGACTCAATGTAAGGGTCCCATGACAGTTGCACCGATTACCTGTGGAAGATTAGGTTGGGGGGATGACCCAGGCTCCCGAACGCGCCCGCGCCACCGCCCGCCGGCACGACCGCGAGATCGTCGCGCTGGCCGTGCCCGCCTTCGGCGCACTCGTCGCGGAGCCCCTCTTCCTCATGGCCGACAGCGCCATCGTCGGCCACCTCGGCACCCCGCAGCTCGCCGGGCTCGGCATCGCCGCCGCCCTGCTCACCACGGCCGTCAGCGTCTTCGTCTTCCTCGCCTACGCCACCACCGCGGCGGTCTCCCGGCGCGTGGGCGCGGGCGACCTGCGGGCCGCGATACGCCAGGGCATGGACGGCATATGGCTCGCCGCGCTCCTCGGCGCGGCCCTCGTGGCGGCCGTCCTGCCCACCGCCCCCGCGGTCGTCGAGCTCTTCGGCGCCTCCCCGACCGCCGCCCCGTACGCCACGACGTACCTGCGGATCAGCGCCCTCGGCATCCCCGCCATGCTCATCGTCCTCGCCGCCACCGGCGTCCTGCGCGGCCTGCAGGACACCCGCACGCCGCTTGCCGTGGCCATCGGGGGCTTCGCCCTCAACGGCGCCCTCAACGCCGGGCTCGTCTACGGCGCGGGCCTCGGCATCGCCGGCTCCGCCTGGGGCACGGTCATCGCCCAGTGGGCCATGACCGCCGCTTACCTCGCCGTGGTCCTCCGGGGCGCCCGGCGCCACGGCGCCTCCCTGCGGCCCGACGCGGCGGGCATCCGGGCCTGCGCCCAGGCCGGAGTGCCGCTCCTGGTCCGTACGCTCTCGCTGCGCGCCGTCCTCATGATCGCCACGGCCGTGGCGGCCCGGCTCGGCGACGCCCAGATCGCCGCCCACCAGATCGTCCTCACGCTGTGGACCCTGCTGGCCTTCGCGCTGGACGCCATAGCCATCGCCGGACAGGCGATCATCGGGCGCTACCTGGGCGCGAGCGACGCGGAGGGCGCCCGGGCCGCCTGCCGGCGCATGGTGCAGTGGGGCATCGCCTCGGGGGCGGTGCTGGGGGTGCTGGTGGTGGTCTCCCGGCCGCTGTTCATCCCCCTGTTCACCTCCGACGGCGCCGTACGGGACACGCTGCTGCCGGCCCTGCTGGTGGTGGCCCTCTCCCAGCCCGTCGCAGGCGTGGTCTTCGTCCTGGACGGGGTGCTGATGGGGGCCGGAGACGGCGCCTACCTCGCCCGGGCCATGCTGCTGGTCCTCGCCGTCTTCGCCCCCGCGGCCCTGCTCGTCCCCGTGCTCGGAGGCGGTCTGACGGCCCTGTGGTGGGCGATGACGCTGATGATGGCGGCCCGGATGGCGACCCTGTGGATGCGGGCGCGGTCGGGGCGCTGGGTCGTCACCGGGGCGACCCGCTGAAGAAACGTATCCCCGGGCGGGGGCCCCGGCGGCCGCCACATCTCGTGAAGAGCGGTGCGAACAGCAGGAGGGCCGTACCCCCGTGGGGGTACGGCCCTCCTTCAGGCTCTACCGATCACCGGTGGGTGATCAGGCAGCGACGACCTCGATGCCGAGCTTGGCAACGACGTCGGCGTGCAGACGCACGGAGACCTGGTGGGCGCCCAGGGTCTTGATGGGCGAGCCCACCTCGACGCGGCGCTTGTCGACGTCCGGGCCACCGGCAGCCTTGATCGCCGCAGCGACGTCGGCCTGGGTGACGGAGCCGAACAGGCGGCCGGCCTCGCCGGAGCGGGTGGCCAGGCGGACCTTGAGGCCCTCCAGCTGACCCTTGACCTCGTTGGCCTGCTCGATCGTGGCGATCTCGCGGATCTTGCGAGCGCGGCGGATCTGAGCGACGTCCTGCTCGCCACCCTTGGTCCAGCGGATCGCGAAACCGCGCGGGACCAGGTAGTTGCGGGCGTAGCCGTCCTTGACGTCGACGACGTCACCGGCGGTGCCGAGGCCGGAGACCTCGTGGGTGAGGATGATCTTCATTAGTTGGTCACCCTTCCCTTATCGCGCGGACGAGGTGTAGGGCAGCAGCGCCATCTCACGGCTGTTCTTCACGGCCGTGGCGACGTCACGCTGGTGCTGGGTGCAGTTGCCGGTCACGCGACGGGCACGGATCTTGCCGCGGTCGGAAATGAACTTCCGCAGCATGTTCGTGTCCTTGTAGTCCACGTAAGCGGTCTTGTCCTTGCAGAAAGCGCAGACCTTCTTCTTAGGCTTGCGCGGCGGGGGCTTCGCCATCGTTTCTCTCCTGTGTGATCAAGAAGTTTGTGTGCTGCTCGCCCTAGAAGGGCGGCTCGTCCGAGTAGCCGCCGGAGTTGCCGGGGCCGCCGCCCCAGCCGCCTCCGCCGCCGCCCTGCTGGCCGCCGGACGGCGCGCTGGTGGCCCAGGGGTCGTCGGCGGGAGCACCGCCGCCGCCCTGCTGCTGCTGACCGCCGGAGCCACCGCCCCAGCCGCCCTGCTGCTGGCCACCGCCGTAGCCACCCTGGCCACCGCGACCCGCGGTCTTGGTGACCTTCGCCGTGGCGTTCTTCAGGCTGGCGCCGACCTCTTCGACGTCGAGCTCGTAGACCGTGCGCTTGACGCCCTCGCGGTCCTCGTAGGACCGCTGCTTCAGACGGCCCTGCACGATGACGCGCATGCCGCGCTGGAGCGACTCGGCGACGTTCTCCGCCGCCTGACGCCACACCGAGCACGTGAGGAAGAGGCTCTCGCCGTCCTTCCACTCGTTGGTCTGGCGGTCGAAGGTGCGGGGAGTGGACGCGACGCGGAACTTCGCGACCGCCGCACCGGACGGGGTGAAGCGCAGCTCGGGGTCGTCGACGAGATTGCCGACGACCGTGATGACGGTCTCGCCTGCCATGGGTGAACCTCTCGGCGGGTGTGCTGCTGGCTGCTTGCTACTCGTTGAGCTACAGCCCGATTACCTCTGAACCGCTGGGGTTCAGTGGGTCTCGGGACGGAGGACCTTGGTCCGGAGGACCGACTCGTTCAGGTTCATCTGGCGGTCGAGCTCCTTGACGACCGCAGGCGTGGCCTGCAGGTCGATGACCGAGTAGATGCCCTCGGGCTTCTTCTTGATCTCGTACGCGAGACGACGACGGCCCCAGGTGTCGACCTTCTCGACCTTTCCGTTGCCCTCACGGACGACGGAGAGGAAGTTCTCGATCAGCGGGGAGACAGCGCGCTCCTCGAGATCGGGGTCGAGGATGACCATCACCTCGTAGTGACGCATGTGGAACCCACCTCCTTTGGACTCAGCGGCCACGGTCGTTCCGTGGCAGGAGGGTCGTGATGCGTGAACAACGGTATCGGCCGACACTGACAATCAGCGGAAAGTCCCTGGGTTGCCCCAGAGGACCGAAGCTGGTCTGGGCAGACACCGGTGCAGACCGTACAGAGTACCCGCACTCCGGCTTCCGGTTGAAATCCGGCCGTGCGGGCCCGCAATCTGTAGGCACCGGATGTGACCGGCGCAACAATGCGCCGGTCGCCTTCAGGAGGAGGTAGCCCCATGACACAGGCAGTGCGCCAGTCCCGCGGCCCCCGTTCTTTGATCAATGCCGTGCTCAACAGCGACGGAAAGCCGCATCCGCTCGAGAACACCTTCGTCGCCGTGACGCTGGTGCTCGGAGTGCTCGCTTTCGTCTCCTCGGCCTTCAACAACCTTCACCTGCTGAGCTCGTGGAGCGGGCTGGCCGGCATCCTCACCGGTGCGTACGGCCAGTACATCTCGGCCACCACGGGCGAGCGCTTCCTGCTGATCATCGGACTGGGAGCGTCCGCCTTCGGCTTCTTCCTGGGCATGGCCCACGGGGGTCTCTTCGGAGGTGTCATCGGATAGCGCGGGGCCCGCCCGGCCGTACACCCGAACGGGCGCCCCAACGGTGTGCGTCCCTGTCGCAGTAGGCTTCGCCGCGAGAGCCGGAGCCCCGACCATGGGGACACACCTGCCGAGGAGCGCCCCGCATGAGCCTGACCCTGAGGACAATCAGCCGAGAGCAGCATCTGGCATATATCCAGAGCCTGCCCGCGGCCAGTCACATGCAGGTGCCGGCGTGGGCCGATGTCAAGGCGGAGTGGCGCTCGGAGAGCCTGGGCTGGTTCGACAAGACCGGGCAGATCGTCGGCGCGGGTCTGGTGCTCTACCGCCAGCTGCCCAAGATCAAGCGGTACCTGGCCTATCTGCCCGAGGGCCCGGTGATCAACTGGTTCTCGCCGAACCTCGCCGACTGGCTGCAGCCCATGCTCGCCCACCTCAAGCAGCAGGGCGCCTTCTCCGTGAAGATGGGCCCGCCGGTCGTCATCCGGCGCTGGGACGCCAACGCGATCAAGTCCGGCATCTCCGACCCGGACGTCAAGCGCCTGCGCGACGTCGAGGCCACCTTCATCGAGCCGCGCGCCTTCGAGGTCGCCGACCAGCTGCGCCGGATGGGCTGGCAGCAGGGCGAGGACGGCGGCGCCGGCTTCGGTGACGTCCAGCCGCGGTACGTCTTCCAGGTGCCCCTGGCGAACCGCTCGCTCGAGGACGTCCACAAGAACTTCAACCAGCTGTGGCGCCGCAACATCAAGAAGGCCGAGAAGGCCGGCGTCGAGGTGGTCCAGGGCGGCTACGAGGACCTGCCCACCTGGCAGCACCTGTACGAGATCACCGCGGAGCGCGACAAGTTCCGCCCGCGGCCGCTGAGCTACTTCCAGCGCATGTGGACGGCCCTCAACACCGAGGACCCCAACCGCATGCGGCTGTACTTCGCGGTGCACGAGGGCGAGGCGGTCGCCGCCGCGACGATGCTGATCGTCGGCGGGCACGTCTGGTACTCCTACGGCGCCTCGGCCAACCACAAGCGCGAGGTCCGTCCCTCCAACGCCATGCAGTGGCGGATGCTGCGCGACGCCTACGCGCTGGGCGCGAGCGTCTACGACCTGCGCGGCATCGGCGACTCCCTGGACGAGAGCGACCACCTCTTCGGCCTCATCCAGTTCAAGGTCGGCACGGGCGGCCAGGCCGCGGAGTACCTGGGCGAGTGGGACTTCCCGCTCAACAAGCTGCTCCACAAGGCCCTCGACATGTACATGTCGCGCCGCTGACGTTCTGCCGGGGTCGTGCGATCCCGCGCGTTCAGCAAGCACAGCATCCAGCAGGCACAGGGAAAGGTTCCGGGACGGGCCATGGCGCTCACGCTCTACGTCGACACCGCGCGCTGGCGGGCGCACCAGCAAACCATCGTCCAGCAGTTCCCGGGCATCATCCCGGTGTGCAAGGGCAATGGATACGGCTTCGGCAACGAGCGGCTGGCCGATGAGGCGGCGCGCTTCGGAGCGGACGTCCTCGCCGTGGGCACCACCTACGAAGCGGCCCGGATCAAGGACTACTTCAGCGGTGACCTGCTGGTGCTCACCCCCTTCCGGCTGGGCGAGGAGCCCGTGCCGCTGCCGGACCGGGCCATCCGGTCCGTCTCCTCGGTCGAGGGGGTGCGCGGCCTGGTGGGCGCGCGCGTCGTCGTCGAGGTCATGAGCACCATGAAGCGGCACGGCATCAGCGAGGAGGACCTGCCCAAGCTGCACGCGGCCATAGAGGACGTGCGCCTGGAGGGCTTCGCCATCCACCTGCCGCTGGACCGCACGGACGGCTCGGACGCCGTCCAGGAGGTCTCCGACTGGATGGAGCGGCTGCGCAACGCACGCCTGCCGCTGCACACCATGTTCGTCAGCCACCTGAAGTCCGAGGAGCTCGGGCGGCTGCAGCAGCAGTACCCGCACACCCGCTTCCGCGCCCGCATCGGCACCCGGCTGTGGCTCGGCGACCACGGCGCCACCCATTACAAGGGTGCGGTCCTGGACGTGACGCCCGTGTCCAAGGGCGACCGCTTCGGCTACCGGCAGCAGAAGGTCGGCGCCGACGGCCACCTCGTGGTCGTGGCGGGCGGCACCTCGCACGGCGTGGGCCTGGAGGCGCCGAAGGCGCTGCACGGCATGATGCCGCGGGCCAAGGGCGTCGCCCGGGCGGGCCTCGCGACCATGAACCGCAACCAGTCCCCGTTCTACTGGGCCGACAAGCAGCTCTGGTTCGCGGAGCCCCCGCACATGCAGGTGTCGATCCTCTTCGTGCCGAACGACATGCCGACCCCCCAGGTCGGCGACGAGATGGTGGCCAAGCTGCGGCACACCACCACGACGTTCGACCGTCTCGTCGACCACTGACCCACCCCCTCCCCTCGGGTCGACGGGCCCGGGCGGCCGCCCCCCTTACGCGGGCGGGCGGCTCCCGGCCCCCCAGTGCACGCTCATGCCGGCGGACCGCTCCGCGTACGGCGGCGGCGCGTGCGCCGAGCCCAGGGCGACGACGTCCGGGGCCCCGTCGAGGATGCCGCCGGAGGGGTCGTCCGAGCCGTCCTTGCGGACGACGTCCCGCTCGGGCATCAGGACGTCGCGCACGACGACCGCGCACAGGTACAGCGTGCCCAGCAGGTGCAGGGCGATGGCCAGTTGATAGCCCTCCGTGGGCAGGCCCTGGTGCTTGTCACCGCTGCCCGTGTAGGCGAGGTAGGACCAGATGCCGAGGAAGTACAGCACCTCGCAGGCCTGCCAGATCAGGAAGTCGCGCCACTTGGGGCGCGCCAGTACGGCGAGCGGGATGAGCCAGAGCACGTACTGCGGTGAATAGACCTTGTTGGTGAGGACGAAGAGCGCCACCACGAGGAAGGCCAGCTGGGCGAAGCGCGGGCGCCTGGGTGCGTAGAGGCCGAGGGCCACCAGGGCCAGGCAGCCCAGGATCATCAGCAGGCTCACGTACGTATTGGCGTCGTCCAGGGGATTGCCCGTCCGCTGGGAGATCAGCAGCCAGATCGAGCCGAAGTCGATCGGGCGCTCCTGGCTGAACGTGTAGAACTTCGCCCAGCCCTCGCGGATGTGGAGGCCGGAGGCGTCGTGCGTGAGCATCACCGGCAGGTTCACCACCAGCCAGGCGGCCACGGCGGACGCAGTGGTCACGGCGAAGGCCTTCATGCGCCCGGCCCGCAGGCACAGCACGAAGAGCGGGCCGAGGAGCAGCAGCGGATAGAGCTTCGCCGCGGCGGCCAGGCCGATCAGGACCCCCGCGGGCACCGTCCTGCCGCGGGACCACATCAGCATCGCCGCGGCGGTGAGGGCGACGGCGAACAGGTCCCAGTTGACGGTGGCCGTCAGGGCGAAGGCGGGCGCGAGGGCGATCAGCAGGGCGTCCCAGGGCCGGCGCCGGTGCGTACGGGCCGAGCAGAGGGCGATCACGGCGGTGCAGGCCATCAGCATGCCGGCGTTGACCAGCCAGTTGATCTGCTCGCGGTGCTGGATGGTGCCGCCGCCGGGGGTGAGCCAGGCGGCGATCTGCATGAACAGGCCGGTGAGGACCGGATACTCCAGATAGTCCATGCCGCCGGAGAGGGCCTGGGGGATGCGGTCGAAGTACGGGATCAGGCCCGCGTCGAAGCCGCGGCCGCTGTAGAGGTGCGGGATGTCGGAGTAGCAGGCGTGGGTGTACTGCGTGGTGGCGCCGAAGAACCACCCGTACTCGTAGCAGGGAAGCTTCTGGACCATGCCGAGGGCGAACATCCCGATCGCCACCAGCACGATCACACGGACCGGTGTCCACCAGCCCCCGCCGGGCACGGCCCGCTTGCCCGCGGGCCCGCCGATGAGCTCGCTGCCTGCGGCCGCCACCTCGTCCTCATCGGTGGGCCGCACCTGCCGGTCGTCGTCCCGCGCGCTCCTCATGGGGCCATCCTGCCGTACGTGCCTGTGCGTCGCCGGAGCCTGTGGATAACTCGGAGGGCCGTCTCACGCGAACGCGGGACGGCCCTCTGAGCGGATGCCGGACTCGTGGGTCCGGGCTGGTCAGCCGTTCATGCCACCGAAGAGGCCACCGCCTCCGGGGCGCCTGCTGGCGTCCGGCGACGGCGACTCGCCCGGCCCGCCGGAACCGCCGACCGATCCACCGCCGGGACCCCCGGTGGTGGTGCCGGTGGTGCCGCCGTCCTTCCCGCCGTCCTTCCCGCCGTGCTTGCAGCGGAAGTCGAAGATCGAGCAGGAACGGCTCGCCGACGGGCTCGGAGAAGCGGACTTCGACGGCGTGCCGGACGGGGAGGTGGAGGGCGACGGGGGCGCGGAGGGCGGGGCGCTGGGGGAGGGGCTGGCGCCGTCACCGAAGATCTTCTCGCCGAGCGGCTGCGCCGGCTCGAACTGCTCGATCGGCTGGCCCTTGAGCGCGGCGTTCATGTAGTCGGCCCAGATCTCCGCCGGGAACGACGCACCGTGGATGGTCTCCTTGCCGCCCACGCCGCGCATCGACAGGAACTCCTGCTTCTTGGCATTGGGGTCGACCCGGTACATGCCGATCGCCGTGGACAGCTGCGGGGTGTAGCCCGCGAACCAGGCGGAGCGGTTCTCGTCCGTCGTACCCGTCTTGCCCGCGGCCGGCCGGCCGCCGCTGAGCTTGGCCGAGGTGCCCGTGCCCTCCTCCACGACGGTCTTGAGGACGTCGGTGACGTTGTTCGCCACGTTCGGCGAGAACGCCGTGTCCGACTTCATCTCGTGCGCGTAGACCGCCCTGCCGTCCCGCTCGACCTTCTCGACCGAGTACGGGTCGATCTGCTTGCCGCCGGCGGCGAAGGTGGCGTAGGAACCGGCTAGCCGGATCGCGCTGGGCGCCGATGTGCCGAGCGAGAAGGTGGGCGTGGGGGCGGAGAGCTGGTCCTTGTCCAGGCCGGCCCGCAGGGCGGCCTCCTTGACCAGGTCCGTGCCCACGTCCATGCCGAGCTGGATGAAGGGGGTGTTCACCGAGTACTGCATGGCGGTGCGCAGGGTGACGAGGCCCTTGTCCTCGTCACCGTCGTTCTTCTGGTGCCACTCGCTGCCGTCGTTGTCGTGCCAGATCTTGCCGTTGTACTCCCGCAGCGTCACCTTGTTGTTGCCGTTGTAGATGCTGTCGGGAGAGACGAGCGTGCGCTGGCTGTCGCTCTGCTGCCGGCCCAGGGCCGGGTTGCGCTTGCCGTGCGACATGGCCGCGGCGAGCACGAAGGGCTTGAAGGTCGAGCCCACCTGCACACCGGTGTAGTCGGCGTTGTTGGTGTAGTGCTCCAGCGCGTTCTCGCCGCCGTAGATGGCGACGATCTTGCCGGTCTTGGGGTCGACGGAGGCCCCGCCGAACTGCACGAACTTGTCGCGCTCCCGCACGTCCGGCTTGATGTTCGCCTTGCGGACGTCGTCGACCGACTTCGCCAGGGCGTTGACCTTGTCCCGGTCGAAGGTCGTGTAGATCTGGTAGCCGCCGCGGTCCAGCTGGGTCTTGCTGATGCCGGAGTGGGCGACGACGTAGTTGTCGGCGAGGTCGGTGAGGTAGCCGATCTGGCCGGCGCGGTTGGTCGCGGGCTTGGGCTTCTGGGGGGTCGGGAAGCCCTTGCCGACCCACATGTCGCGGTCGGTCGCCTTCATGTTGCCCGTCTCGACCTCGCGGTCCAGGGTCCACTTCCAGCGGTCGGTGGCCCGCTTGGTGTTCTTCTCCGCGGTGGCCGCCGGGCCCTGGCCGCCGTACGGGTCGTACAGGTTGGGACCGTTGAGCGTGGCGGCGAGGAACGCGCCCTCGCTCGGCGTGAGGTCCTTGCAGTCCTTGTCGAAGTAGGCCCGTGCCGCGGCCTGGATCCCGTAGGCCCCGCGCCCGTAATAGGCGGTGTTGAGGTACCCCGCGAGGATCTCGTCCTTGTCCTTGGTGGCACCCACCTTTATGGAGATCAGCAGCTCGGTGGCCTTGCGCTTGAGCGTCTGTTCCTGGCTCAGGTAGGTGTTCTTCACGAACTGCTGCGTGATGGTCGAACCGCTCTGGGTCTCCCCGCCCTGCGCCATCTTCACGACGGCGCGCGCGATGCCCATCGGGTCGACGCCCCAGTCCTTGTAGAAGCTGGCGTTCTCGGCCGAGATCACCGCTCGCTGCATCGACAGGGGGATCTTGGAGATCGGCACGATCTGGCGGTTGAGCGCACCACCGCCCGCGACCACCATCTGCTTGCCGTCGGCCCAGTAGTAGACGTTCTTCTGCACCTGGGCGGTCCGCTGGGCGGACGGCACCTGGACCACGGCCAGGGCGATGCCCACGGTGCCGAAGATCAGGCCGATGAAGGTGAAGGCCGTCCCCAGGACCAGCTTCCAGGACGGCAGCCAGCGCTTGGCGCCGTCCTTGCCCGCCCGGGGATAGTCGATGAAGCGCTTCTTGCCGGGGCGCCGGCCGCCGGAGCCTCCTCCTGGATCGCCGCCGCGTCTGCGGCCACCGGCCGGACCGCGCTGGGTCGCACGGCGGGACTCGGCCCGGCTGCCGTGCCGGTCGGACTCGCCGCGGCCGGACCGCGCGGCGGAACTGCTGGTTGGCGCGGCGCGGCGGCCGGGTCCCGGCTGCTGGGCCGCGCGCCTGGCCGCGGCTCGTCCGCCACCCTCAGGCTGCGGCGGCTTGCGGCGGTGCTCGCTCATCGAACGACTACTCCTCGGGCAGGCGCTATCGCCTGGAAGCGGCAGCTGGCTTGCGTTCCCCCCGATGCGCTGAACGGCTGCCTGAGGCAACCGGGCGCATTGCGTACGGGACGAGGACGCCTGTCGTCGTCACTCGGTTCCCGCTGGTCTGCATGGCGCACAGACTACGCACGGCCAAATCGCTCCTACTGCGGATGTTCACTCCAAATCAGGCCGCTTGTGTCCCACGAATCGGTGATGTGACCTCGTTCACCGTGCCCCCTCTTGTCGCATGCAAGGGTGCGTTCTATCGTCTGGATGTATCGAGTCGATACATCAGCTCGGCATAAGGGTCGGCTCGGAGTCGGCATAAGGGACCAATAGGGACTAGGGATCACAAGGACTAGGCTGTGTGCGACAAGGAGGCGAAACATGAGCAGACGCTCCGGCATCCTCGAGTTCGCCGTCCTCGGCCTGCTCCGCGAGTCCCCGATGCACGGCTACGAGCTGCGGAAACGCTTGAACACCTCGCTCGGGGTGTTCCGTGCGTTCAGCTACGGCACCCTCTACCCCTGCCTGAAGGCCCTGGTGGCGAACGGCTGGTTGGTCGAGGAGCCCGGGAGCGCTCCGGAGGACGCCCGGGCGGCGTCCCTGGCCGGACGACGGGCGAAGATTGTCTACCGCCTGACGGCAGAGGGCAAGGAGCACTTCGAGGAGCTGCTCGCCCACACCGGCCCGGACACGTGGGAGGACGAACACTTCGCCGCCCGCTTCGCGTTCTTCGGGCAGACGTCGCGAGACGTACGGATGCGCGTGCTGGAAGGCCGCCGCAGCCGTCTGGAGGAGCGCCTCGAAAAGATGCGCGCCTCCCTCGCCCGCACCCGGGAACGGCTGGACGACTACACCCTCGAGCTTCAGCGCCACGGAATGGAATCCGTGGAGCGCGAGGTCCGCTGGCTGAACGAGCTGATCGAGAGCGAGCGGGCCGGGCGTGACAAGCGCACCGGTCCGGACCAGTGAGCCCTGCACTCCTGCAGGGCTTCGTCGAGTACTAACAGGGAGCAACCGGAATGGGTTCGGTTCGCGTAGCCATCGTCGGCGTGGGCAACTGCGCCGCCTCGCTGGTGCAGGGCGTCGAGTACTACAAGGACGCCGACCCGAACGGCCGCGTGCCGGGTCTGATGCACGTGCAGTTCGGCGACTACCACGTCCGTGATGTGGAGTTCGTGGCCGCCTTCGACGTCGACGCGAAGAAGGTCGGTCTCGACCTCGCCGACGCCATCGGCGCCAGCGAGAACAACACCATCAAGATCTGCGACGTGCCGAACAGCGGCGTCACGGTCCAGCGCGGCCACACCCTCGACGGCCTGGGCAAGTACTACCGCGAGACCATCGAGGAGTCCGCCGAGGCTCCCGTGGACGTCGTCCAGGTCCTCAAGGACAAGCAGGTCGACGTTCTCGTCTGCTACCTCCCCGTGGGCTCCGAGGACGCCGCGAAGTTCTACGCGCAGTGCGCCATCGACGCCAAGGTCGCCTTCGTCAACGCCCTCCCGGTCTTCATCGCCGGCACCAAGGAGTGGGCGGACAAGTTCACCGAGGCCGGTGTCCCGATCGTCGGCGACGACATCAAGTCGCAGGTCGGCGCCACCATCACGCACCGCGTGATGGCCAAGCTGTTCGAGGACCGGGGCGTCATCCTGGACCGCACGATGCAGCTGAACGTCGGCGGCAACATGGACTTCAAGAACATGCTCGAGCGCGACCGCCTCGAGTCCAAGAAGATCTCCAAGACGCAGGCCGTCACCTCGCAGATCCCCGACCGCGAGCTGGGCGAGAAGAACGTCCACATCGGTCCCTCGGACTACGTGGCCTGGCTGGACGACCGCAAGTGGGCGTACGTGCGCCTCGAGGGCCGCGCCTTCGGTGACGTCCCGCTGAACCTGGAGTACAAGCTCGAGGTCTGGGACTCCCCGAACTCGGCCGGTGTCATCATCGACGCCGTCCGCGCCGCGAAGATCGCCAAGGACCGCGGCATCGGCGGCCCGATCCTCTCCGCCTCCTCGTACTTCATGAAGTCGCCGCCGGTGCAGTACTTCGACGACGAGGCCCGCGAGAACGTCGAGAAGTTCATCAAGGGCGAGGTCGAGCGCTAAGCGTTCCGCTTCTTCCGCCTGCTCCGCCACAGGTCCCCGGGTCGTCCGCCCGGGGACCTGTGCGTTGTGTGAGGCTGTGGACCATGCCCGTTGTGCGTGATCTTCGCGTCCTGCTCCGCCTTCGCGATTTCCGCCGCCTGCTGGCAGTCAGGCTCCTCTCCCAGGCCGCCGACGGGGTCTACCAGGTCGCCCTCGCCGCCTACGTGGTCTTCTCCCCGGAGAAGCAAGCCTCCCCCACGGCCATCGCCTCGGCCATGGCCGTGCTCCTGCTGCCGTACTCGCTGCTGGGCCCCTTCGCCGGCGTGCTGCTGGACCGCTGGCGCCGCCGCCAGGTGCTGCTCCACGGCAACCTGCTGCGCGCCGCCCTGGCCACCGTGACCGCCCTGCTCATCGTCGCGGGCGTCCCCGACTGGCTCTTCTACGCCTCCGCCCTTTCGGTCACCGCCGTCAACCGCTTCGTGCTGGCCGGGCTCTCCGCCGCCCTGCCCCGGGTGGTCGACTCCCGCGAGCGGCTGGTCATGGCCAACTCCCTCTCCCCGACCGCCGGGACCCTGGCGGCCACCGTGGGCGGCGGCCTCGCCTTCGCCGTACGCGTGGCCGCTCCCGAGGGGGCGGCATCCGACGCCTGGGTCGTCCTGCTCGGCGCGGCGCTCTACCTGGCCGCCGCCCTGAGCTCCCTGCTGATGCCCGTCGGCCTGCTGGGGCCGGACACGCCGGTGGCCCGCCGGCTGGGCGCCGCCCTGACCGGGACCGCGCGGGGACTGGCCGCGGGGCTGCGCCATCTGGCCGAGCGCCGCACGGCTTCCTGCGCGCTCGCCGCCATGACGCTGATGCGCTTCTGCTACGGCGCCCTGACCGTCACCGTGCTGATGCTCTGCCGCTACGCGTGGACGAGCAGCGAGTCCAAGGGAATGGC
The DNA here is from genome assembly GCF_024519335.1 of Streptomyces telluris. Taxonomy (NCBI): domain Bacteria; kingdom Bacillati; phylum Actinomycetota; class Actinomycetes; order Kitasatosporales; family Streptomycetaceae; genus Streptomyces; species Streptomyces telluris. The sequence continues at coordinate 10,417 of NZ_JANIID010000050.1, read as the reverse complement.
CCTGCTGGGGCTCGCCGTCGCCATCTCGGGAGCGGGGTTCTTCGCGGCGGCCGTCATCACCCCCTGGGCGGTCTCCCGGCTGGGCAGGCTCGGCTGGATGGTCGCCTGCGCCGCCGCCGCGGCGGTGCTGGAACCCGCCCTCGGCCTGTCCTTCGAGCGCGTCCCCATGCTGATCGCCGCCTTCGTCCTGGGCCTGACCACCCAGGGGGCCAAGATCGCCACGGACACCGTGGTCCAGTCCTCGGTGGACGACGCCTTCCGGGGCCGGGTCTTCTCGCTCTACGACGTCCTCTTCAACGTCGCCTTCGTGGGGGCGGCCGCGGTGGCGGCCCTGATGCTGCCGCCCGACGGCCGGTCGGCGCTGCTGGTGTCCGCGGTCGCCGCCCTCTACGCCGTCGTCGCCGTCGCCCTGGCGGGCTTCCGGAGCCGGGAGGACGCATGAAGCGGGGGCGGTGGCTGTTTCACGTGAAACCGTGAATCGCCCACCGCCCCCGCTTCATGTTTCACGTGAAACCTGAGGGTCAGCCCTGCGCCGCCCACCAGTCCTTGAGCGCGGCGACCGCCTCGTCGTGGCTCATCGGCCCGTTCTCCAGGCGCAGCTCCAGCATGTGCTTGTACGCCTTGCCGATCTGCGGGCCCGGGCCCACGCCCAGGATCTCCATGATCTGGTTGCCGTCCAGGTCGGGCCGGATCGCGTCCAGCTCCTCCTGCTCCTGCAGCTTGGCGATGCGCTCCTCCAGGCCGTCGTACGCCCGCGAGAGCGCGTTGGCCTTGCGCTTGTTGCGCGTGGTGCAGTCGGACCGGGTCAGCTTGTGGAGCCGCTCCAGCAGGGGCCCGGCGTCGCGCACGTACCGGCGGACGGCGGAGTCGGTCCACTCGCCGGTGCCGTAGCCGTGGAAGCGCAGGTGCAGCTCCACCAGCTTGGAAACGTCCTTCACCAGCTCGTTGGAGTACTTGAGCTTGGTCATCCGGGACTTGGTCATCTTGGCGCCCACCACCTCGTGGTGGTGGAAGGAGACCCGGCCGTCCTTCTCGAAGCGGCGCGTCCGCGGCTTGCCGATGTCGTGCAGCAGGGCCGCGAGGCGCAGCACCAGGTCGGGGCCGCCGCCGGGCTGGTCGCGCGGGGCCTCCAGGGCGACGGCCTGCTCCAGGACGGTGAGCGTGTGCTCGTAGACGTCCTTGTGGCGGTGGTGCTCGTCACGCTCCAGGCGCAGGGCGGGCAGCTCGGGCAGGACGAGTGCTGCGAGGCCGGTGTCGACCAGGAGCTTCAGGCCCTTGCGCGGGTGGTCGGAGAGGATCAGCTTGTTCAGCTCGTCCCGGACCCGCTCGGTCGAGACGATCTCGAGCCGGCCGGACATCTCCGTCATCGCGGTGACGACCTCGGGGGCGACCTCGAAGTCGAGCTGGGCGGCGAAGCGGGCGGCCCGCATCATGCGCAGCGGGTCGTCGGAGAAGGACTCCTCCGGGGTGCCAGGGGTGCGCAGGACCCGGGCGGCCAGGTCCTCCAGGCCGTTGTGCGGGTCGATGAACTCCTTCTCCGGCAGCGCGACGGCCATCGCGTTGACGGTGAAGTCGCGGCGGACGAGGTCCTGCTCGATCGAGTCGCCGTAGGAGACCTCCGGCTTGCGGGAGGTCCGGTCGTAGGCTTCGGACCGGTATGTGGTGACCTCAATGTCGAAGTCCGCTTTGCGGCATCCCACGGTGCCGAAGGCGATACCGACCTCCCAGACGGAGTCCGCCCAGGGCCGGACGATCTTCAGGACGTCCTGCGGGCGGGCGTCCGTGGTGAAGTCGAGGTCGTTGCCGAGCCGGCCGAGCAGCGCGTCCCGTACGGATCCGCCGACCAGGGCAAGCGTGAACCCGGCTTCCTGGAATCGGCGGGCGAGGTCGTCGGCCACGGGGGAGACCCTCAGGAGCTCGCTCACGGCACGGCGCTGCACCTGGCTGAGCTCGTTCGTCGACGACTGGGTGAGGCTGTCATTGTTGGCATTCGGCACAACAGAAGAGGGTACGTGGCCGCGCGCCGCCGGGCCTCCCGGTTACGGACGCATGGCGCACCCCACGCAAAGCGGGCGCAGCCGGGACATCGGGCCGGCTGAGCGATCTTGCGGAGCGGTCCGCAGCACTTCGTCACAGCGGGCCTCGTTACCATTCGTGGACGCACAACCGACGACCACTGACGACGACGAGGGACGGGCGAGCGCGTGGCCGAGGCGGCAGAGACCCAGGAGACCCCCTCCGCTGCTGCCTGCCGGTGGTCCCGGCACCTTGCGACACTCCTGACGGGAGTGGCGCTGCTGCTCGGCCTGGTGCAGCTGCCGGCGGCGCCGGAGGCCCGTGCCGAGCCCTCGGGCTCCCGCCCGGTCGACGTCTCCGTCCACACGCTGACCCCCGCCGCGCCGAAGCAGGACGACACGCTCACGGTCGCGGGCAGCGTCACCAACACCGGCGGCTCGACGGTCACCGACGCGCACGTCGGCCTGCGGGTGGGCAGCCAGATCAACAGCCGGGTCGACGCCGACGAGACCGGCAGCCGGTCCCCGTCGGGCACCGACGGCTCCGAGATCGGCAAGCACACCCAGAAGATCGACAAGCTCCCTCCGGGGGCCAGCCGCGACTTCAGCATCTCGCTCCCGGCGAAGGACCTGGACCTCAGCCGGGACGGGGTCTACCAGCTCGGCGTCTCGTTGTCGGGGCGCACGGCGGACCAGGGCTTCGAGCGGGTGCTGGGGATCACTCAGACGCTGCTGACCTGGCAGCCCTCCGCGATCGAGGGCAAGAAGACGCAGCTCACGTTCCTGTGGCCGCTGATCTCCGCGACGCACCTCACCGCCCGGACCGAGTCCGACCAGCAGCAGACGCCGATCTTCCCCAATGACGAACTGGCCGCGGAGCTGGCCCCGGGCGGCCGGCTGCAGCAGCTGGTCGCGCTGGGCAAGGACCTCCCGATCACCTGGGTGCTCGACCCGGACCTGCTCGCCACGGTCGAGGCCATGACCAAGAGCTACCGGGTGGGCGGGCCCGGCGGGCGGACCACCCCGGGCCGCGGCCAGGCGGTCGCCAAGCAGTGGCTCAGCCAGCTGCAGACCGCCGTCGCCGGTGACCAGGTGGTGGCGCTGCCGTTCGGCGACCCCGACCTCGCGTCGCTGGCCCACCACGGCAAGGACGTGCCGGGCTCCCTGAGCCACCTGCAGTCCGCCACGGAGCTCGCCTCGACCACCGTGGACACCATCCTCGGCGTGAAGCCGCGCACGGACTTCGCCTGGCCCGTCGACGGCGCCGTCGACTCCTCGATCATCGACGTCGCCACCTCGGCCGGCGCCCACAACGTCATCGCGCGCAGCGACAGCTTCCGCGACCGGACGTCCTACAGCCCCACCGCGGCCCGCCAGATCGGCAGCGGCAACACCGCCGTCGTGGCGGACGCCCGGATGTCCACCGGCTTCCAGGGCGACCTCGTCCGCGCCGGCGAGTACTCGCTCGCCGTGCAGCGGTTCGTCGCCCAGAGCCTCCTGGTGAACCGGCAGGCGCCGGACAACGAGCGCAGCATCGTCGTGGCGCCGCAGCGCATGCCCACCGCGAGCCAGGCCCAGGCGATGGCCGCGGCGATCAAGGCCCTGTCGGACAACCGCTGGACGCAGCCCGTCAACCTGGGCGACGCGGCCGCGGCCAAGCCGGACCCGGACGCGAACCAGCAGGTCCCGGGCACCGGCTCGTACCCCGATTCGCTGCGCGAGCAGGAGCTGTCCACCAAGGCGTTCCAGGAGATCCAGAAGACCCAGTCCACGCTGGACGGCTTCAAGGTGATCCTGACCTCGCAGGACCGCGTGGTGACCCCCTTCGGCAGCGCGATCATGCGGGAGATGTCGACCTCGTGGCGCGGCGACCGCAAGGGCGCCGCCGAGTTCCGCGAGGCGGTGCAGTCCTACCTGTACGGGCTCACCCGCCGCGTGGAGCTGATCAAGAAGTCCGACGTCACCCTCTCCGGGCGCAGCGCGACCATCCCCATAACGGTCCACAACGGCCTGCTTCAGGGGATCGAGGGGCTCCACCTGGTGCTGGAGTCCAGCCAGACCAACCGTCTGCAGGTCGACCGCTCCCAGCCCGTGAAGATCAACGGCGGGCAGAACCAGTCGGTGAAGTTCGAGACCCGGGCCAATGCCAACGGCCCGGTGCGCGTGACGGCCCGGCTCTACACGGCCGAGGGGCAGCCCTACGGCGACCCGGTCGTCTTCACTGTGCATGTCACGTCCATCACCCCTATGGTTCTCCTCGTCATCGCCGGTGGTGTGCTCCTGCTGGTCCTCGCGGGGCTCCGCATCTACATCAAGCGGAAGCGGTCCGCCGCCCGTACGACCGAGGGCGGGGAGCCCGGGGCGGACGGCGAGGGGCCGGACAACGGAGGCCCGGGGGACGACCGGCCCGCGCGGCCGGGTGACCCGGCCCCGGACACCGGATCGCATGACACGGAGCCATCCGGCTCGGGTGAGAAAGTGGAACGTTGACGCTTAGTGGGGCCGGCCGGCCGCGGACGATGAGGTGGGGTAGCGATGAACGCGCCGTACGACGGTGACCGCGGGCAGGGCGCGGGTGGTGAGCCGCGGGGTCAGTACCCGCCGCCCCCGGCTCCCCCCGGCACGCCCCGCCAGGGCCCGTACGCCCAGGATCCCTACCTGCGGGACGCCTACGCCTCCGAGCCCTACCCCGGCCACGACCCGGCCGCTCAGGACCCGGTGGACGGGGCGCTGTACGACCGCTCCGCCCACCCGGCGCCGCCGCCCGGTGCGTACCGCAACACCTACCCGCAGCAGCAGCCGGGCGCCGGGGCGTGGCCCCCGGCTCCGTCCGGCCCGTCCGGTCCGGCGGGCTTCCCCGCCCACGGCGACGACGACGCGACCAAGCAGTTCGCCGCGGTGGACGGCTTCGACCGCCAGGACGACGGCGGCCCCCGGCGGGACGCCTTCGCCCACCTCTACCGCGACCAGCAGCAGCCCTACGAGCCGCCGCGGCCGCCGGGGCAGCAGATCCCGGCCCCGGGGCAGTACGGCTCCCCCGTGCCGCCGCCGAAGGTCCCGGCCGCCGAGCCGGCCGCGGAGCCGGAGCCGGCCGCGTCCGCGGCACCGGCGTCGGCCAAGGGCGGCAAGGCCGCGAGCTTGCTGAAGTCGAGCGCGCTGATGGCCGCGGGAACGATGGTCTCCCGGCTTCTCGGCTTCGGCCGGAACCTCGTCATGGCGGCGGCGATCGGCGTCGGCACGCTCAACGACGACTACCAGGTCGCCAACGTCCTGCCGACGATGATCTACATCCTGGTGGGCGGCGGTGCGCTGAACGCCGTCTTCATCCCGCAGCTGGTGCGCGCGATGAAGAACGACGACGATGGGGGCGAGGCGTACGCCAACCGCCTTCTGACCCTTGTCGTCGTGCTGCTGGCGGGTGTCACCACTGTCTGTGTGCTGGGGGCGCCGCTCTTCATCCAGGCGATGTCGCCCACCATCGCCTCCGACCCGGACCGGATGGAAGTGGCGGTGGCGTTCGCTCGCTACTGCCTGCCCACGATGTTCTTCATGGGCGTGCACGTGGTGCTGGGCCAGATCCTCAACGCGCGCGGGAAGTTCGGCGCGATGATGTGGACCCCGGTCCTCAACAACATCATCATCATCGCCACCTTCGGCTCCTTCATCTGGGCCTTCGGTCCCTTCAAGGACAGCCAGGTCGACGCAGCCGGCATCCCGGCCGAGGGCGTGCAGCTGATCGGCATCGGCACGCTGCTGGGCCTCGTCGTCCAGGCGCTGGCCATGCTCCCCTACCTGCGGGAGGCCGGATTCCGTATCCGTCCCCGCTTCGACTGGCGCGGGCAGGGCCTCGGGAAGGCCGCGGGCCTCGCCAAGTGGACCTTCTTCTTCGTCCTCGCGAACCAGCTCAGCATGGTCGTGGTGACGCAGCTCGCCACCAAGGCCGGCGCACTGGCGGAGAAGGCCGGTCACACCGGTACGGGCATCACGGCGTACAACTTCGCGCTGCAGCTCTGGCAGATGCCGCAGGCCATCATCACCGTCTCGGTGATGACCGCGGTGCTCCCCCGGATCTCCCGCGCCGCCCACGACGGCGACGCCTCCGCCGTCCGGGACGACCTCTCGCACGGCCTGCGCACCTCGGCCGTCGCCATCGTGCCCTGCGCCTTCGCCTTCCTGGCGCTCGGCGTCCCCATGTCCACGCTGATGTTCTCGGGCGGTTCGGGCACGGGCGGTGCCACCAACATCGGCTTCATTCTCATGGCCTTCGGTCTCGGCCTGATCCCGTACTCGGCGCAGTACGTCATCCTCCGTGGTTTCTACGCCTACGAAGACACCCGTACGCCCTTCTACAACACGCTGATCGTCTCCGCGGCCTTCGCGGCCTCCGCCGTCCTGAGCTACCTCGTCCTGCCGTCCCGCTGGGCCGTCGCCGGCATGGCCTTCTCCTACGGTCTCGGCTACGCCGTCGGCGTCGGTGTGGCGTGGCGCCGCCTGCGTACCCGCCTCGGCGGGGACCTGGACGGCTCGCGCGTCGTGCGGACGTACGCCCGCCTCGCCGGTGCGTGCATCCCCGCGGCCCTCGTCGGCGGAGCCGCGGCCTACGGCATCACGCAGGTCCTCGGCCAGGGCGTGCCCGGCTCGCTCGCCTCCCTGACCGGCGGCGGTCTGGTCCTGCTCGGCGTCTTCTACCTCGCCGCGAAGCGAATGCGGATCGAGGAGCTGACGGCCATGGTCGGTATGGTCCGCGGGCGACTCGGACGCTGACGGGAGCACAACCTTCGCCCGCCGCCGTGTGTCGTGCATAGCGCCGGACTGTGGGCACAATTGTCTTGGCTGTGGACAGCGTGCAACGGATGGGGAGGCAGGAACGACGGTGGCAGAACGGAGCACAGCTGCCGTCGACGTGGCAGGCAACAGCGGCGGCAAGCCGCTGACCGCCAAGGCGGGCAAGGCCACGGCCGACGGGGCGGAGGCCGCGATCAAGGCCGGCACCCACAAGGACAGCGGGCGCGCGGACGGCAAGAAGCCCGCCCGCGACGCCCGGACCACGCCCGAACTGCACAGCGGCCACAAGCTCGCCAGGCGCTACCGCCTGGAGGAGTGCGTCACCCGTCTGGAGGGATTCAGCAGCTGGCGTGCGGTGGACGAGAAGCTCCGCCGCGCCGTGGGCGTCCACCTGCTGCCCGCCGACCACCCGCGCGCCCGCCCCGTCCTCGCCGCCGCCCGCTCCGCCGCCCTCCTCGGCGACCCCCGCTTCGTCCAGGTGCTCGACGCCGTCGAGGAGAACGACCTCGTCTACGTCGTCCACGAGTGGCTGCCCGACGCCACCGAGCTGACCAACGTCCTCGCCTCCGGTCCCATGGAGCCGCACGACGCCTACCAGCTCGTCAGCCAGGTGTCCCAGGCCATGGCCGCCGCCCACCGCGAGGGCCTCGCCCACCTGCGCCTCCACCCCGGCTCGGTGCTGCGCACCGGCACCGGGCAGTACCGCATCCGCGGCCTGGCCGTCATGGCGGCGCTCCGCGGCATCACCTCCGACCGCCCCCAGCAGACCGACACCGAGGCCATCGGCGCGCTCCTCTACGCCGCGCTCACCCAGCGCTGGCCCTACGAGGACAGTGCCCACGGGCTGCCCGGCCTGCCCAAGGGCGTCGGCCTGATCGCCCCCGACCAGGTCCGCGCCGGCGTCCACCGCGGCCTCTCCGAGCTCGCCATGCGCGCGCTCGTCCACGACGACTCCGCCTCGTCACGGCAGGAGAAGCCGTGCACGACCCCGGAGGAGCTGTCCAAGGCCGTCGCCGCCATGCCGCGGATCCGGCCCCCGGAGCCGTCCTTCACCACGCCGCCGGGCGGCTACCCCCGCCCGCACGCCTACGGTCAGCAGCCGCCGCACGGTGGCGCCGCCACGGGCGCCATGGCGGTCCCCCCGCCGCCTCCGCTGCAGGGCCGCACGGGCCGGGCGCTCAAGTGGAGCGTCGCCGCCCTGCTGATCGCCGCCCTGGGCCTGGCCAGCTGGCAGCTCGCCGACACGCTCCTCAAGGACGGGCAGGAGGACCGCCCGCAGATCTCCGAGTCGACGGGCGACGACGGCTCGAAGCCGACCGGGGAGCCGGTGAAGATCATCGACGCCCAGGAGTACGCCCCGGACGGGAACCCGCAGAGTCCGGACCGGGTGAGGAACACGTTCGCCACGGACTACGCCCCCAAGGACGTCTGGCGCTCGCGCACCTTCAACGACGGGCCCTCCCTGACCCACTACAAGGGTGGCGTCGGCATCATCTACGACCTCGGCGGCAAGCAGCAGCTCAGCTCCGCGGACATCAAGCTGCTCTACGGCGGCGACCACACCGAGGTGTCGCTCTACTCGGCGAAGTCCCTCGCCGGCACCGAGTCGCTGAAGTCGATGAAGAAGCTGACGACCAAGCAGACGACGACGGATTCGATAAGCCTCTCCCTCAAGAAGCCGGTCGAGGCCCAGTACGTCCTGCTCTGGATCACCGCAGCCCCTTACTCTGGCGCTGACGAGCAGACCTACGCCGGTGCCGGCTACAAGCAGGGCATCAACAACGTGAAGTTCACCGGCTGACGTTCGGAACGGACCTCAGGGGGAGGGCTCGACGGTGGACGACGTCCTGCGTAACGGCCTCAGCGATGCCGATCTCCTCACCCGGCACGTCGCCGGTGACCCCGACGCCTTCGGCGAGATCGTACGCAGACACCGCGACCGCCTCTGGGCCGTCGCCCTGCGCACCCTCGGCGACAGAGAAGAGGCCGCGGACGCCGTACAGGACGCCCTGGTCTCCGCCTACCGCGCCGCACACACCTTCCGCGGCCAGTCCGCCGTCACCACGTGGCTGCACCGCATCACCGTCAACGCCTGTCTGGACCGGGCGCGCAAGGCCGCGTCGCGGCGCACCGCACCGCTGGCCGAGACCGAGCGGCTGGAGCAGCTCATCGAGCCCCACGAATCCGCGGCCGCGCCTGCGGAGCGCGGGGACCTGCACCGGGAGCTGCTGCAGGCCCTGGCCACGCTCCCGCCCGACCAGCGCGCCGCCCTCGTCCTGGTGGACATGCAGGGCTATCCCGTCGCCGAGGCGGCCGAGGTGCTGGACGTCCCCGTCGGCACCGTGAAGAGCCGCTGCGCACGGGGGCGGGCACGACTTCTGCCGATCCTCACCCATCTGCGTCCCGGTGGCAGGGGTAGCCCACCGCTCGACGGGGGAAGGAACCGGTCGCAGGGGGCGTCCGTCCCACCACCGGCAGGACAGAGCGACGCAGATCCAGTGAAGGGCGGAGGTGGGCGAGCGTGACTTCGATGACCGGCACGGATGGGCACCCGGAGGTCGCGGAGATCTCCGCGCTCACCGAGGGGGTGCTCTCGCCGGCACGCACCGCGGACGTACGGGAGCACCTGGCGGCGTGCGAGCTGTGCGAGGACGTACGCAGCTCCCTGGACGAGATCCGGGGGGCGCTCGGGACCCTGCCCGGCCCGCCCCGGATGCCGCTGGACATCGCGGGCCGCATCGACGCCGCGCTCGCCGCCGAGGCACTGCTGGACTCGACCACGCCGCCGTTCGGCGTGCCTGTTTCACGTGAAACAGAGACAGAGTCGCCGGCCGGGGGTCCGGGGGTTGTCCCCCGGGAAACCGCGGCACGTGAAACGGCCCCCCGGCCCCCCGGCCGCCCCCGCACCTCCACCGGGCCCGGCCCCGGCCCCGGCCCCGGCATGACGGCACCGCCGTCCCGCAAGCCCCGGCGCTCGCGCATGCGCCGCTGGCCCTCCGTGCTCCTCGGCAGCGCCTGTGCCGCCGCCGTCCTCGGCGTGGGCGGTCTCTTCCTGCAGTCCGGCGGAACGGACGCTCCCACGGCGACGCCCCTCAAGGACCGCGTGAGCACTGCGCCGACGTCCCCTCTCGGCTCCGGTGAGCTCACGGCGCGGGTGCACGAGCTCCTCAAGCCCCAGTCCTTCGGCCCCACCGAGCCCCGGGGGAAAACCGCCGAGGCCGACGGGGACGCGCCCAACAGGACGCTGAGCGCCTCGGGCGGCACAGCGCCCTTCTGCGTCCGGCAGGGCATCGGTCGCACCGAGCAGGCCCTGGTCTCCGCGCCGGACACCTATCAGGGTGAGGACGCCTACCTCGTCGTCCTGCCGCACCCTGGTGACGCCGCGCTCGTCGACGCCTATGTGGTCTCCGCCACCTGCGTCGACGCGGGCTCCGCGACACCGGGCAAGGTATTGCTGACCGAGACGCTGTCACGCCTCTGATCTCTCCCGGCCGCAGCAGGCGTCCACGGGAATGCCTGCCCCGTAGGATCCGTTGGGTGGGGTGAACCCCTCAAGGACCGAGACAGCAGTCGGCAGACAAGGAAGACTCCCGTGAGCGACGTCCGCAACGTGATCA